>NZ_NPJK01000049.1:0-115813 GCF_002251285.1 Prevotella sp. P5-64 | reverse complement strand
ACTTCATTTGGACTTTACAATTCTGCATTTTGCCATCCATATTGTTTGGAGGGCAAATGTAATATGCACCTGTCGGAAATCTGGCATAGCAAGAAAAACGACTGTCGCTTATCCCGAACTCAGGTTAATACATTTGACATAAGTCAACAAAAGGCCGTTTTCACATAAAATTGCGATAAAAATGATGGTTGTTATCGTAAATCTTTATACCTTTGCATCGCATTCGGGAGAATGTAATACAATAGGTTAGTTAGTTTGATAGATTTAAGGTTAAGATGATGTTTTTAGAATGCGAGTCAGCCTATGTATTGGTTTAAGTCATAATAATGATACTTTTTAGCATTATTATCTAAAACGAACTAATACAAATGACTGGCGCGAAGAAGGGCAAGGTAAGTGATTATCTTGCCCTTTTTTATTGCCTTTTTCTTGCCACATTCATTTCGTTTGACTACTTTTGCATAGACAACACAAGAAGATGAACAAATTTCGATATATCATTGCTGTTGGGCTATCATCGTTGACTTGCATTACCGTTTCGGCCCAACGCCCTACTCTATACAAAAGCAACATCCAGACGCTGCAAACCGTAGCCGAGCAGCGATGGACAGACTTGCCTGTCATCATGCTGAATAGCGGAGAGACCGTAAACATCGACTTCGACGACCTGACCCACGAATCGCAGCGATATGCTTATCGCATAGAGCACTGCGATGCCAATTGGAAACCCACTTCTTCGCTGTTTGACAGTGATTATATTGACGGATTTGCAGACGACAATCTTATCGACAATCTTGAACAATCCATCAATACCAACGCCCTATACACCCACTACCATTTCTCCATTCCCAATGAGAGGTGCCGATTAAAGTTAAGCGGCAACTATTGTGTTACGGTTTATGATGAGAACGACAACAACGAGCCCATCTTCAAAACCTACTTTATGGTGGCAGAAGCAGCAGCAGGCATAGAAATGCGCACGACCTCTAATACTGATGCCGACGTCAACGGAAGACACCAGCAGATAGAAATGGGCGTACATTTCAATGACCTTAGGATTAATGATTGGAAGCGGGAAATCACGACAGTCTTTCTGCAGAACAACAGATGGGATAATGCCGTGACTAACCCATCCCCGCAATATATCAAAACCGATGGGCTGACATGGACACACTGCCCGCAACTTGTTTTTGATGGCGGAAACGAATACCGAAAATTTGAAATTCTCGACGTCAATCATGCCAATATGGGCGTAGAAAACTTGGAATGGGACAATACAGAATACCACGCATATCTATGGCCCGACGAGCCTCGCCCGAACTATGTGTATGACGAAGACTCCAACGGCGCATACTTCATACGCAATAGTGATAATCGTGAAATCAACTACACCTCGGAATACCAAACCGTACACTTCACTCTCAAGACCAAACGGCTGCCAGGAGAGATATACCTTAACGGCAACTGGACCCACGACCAGCTCACGCCCTATTACCAAATGCAATGGAATGAAGACAACGGTTGTTATGAAACTGCCATAAGGTTAAAACAAGGTTACTACAACTATCAGTACCTTTGGGTTTCACCTACTGGGCGCATCGGCTTTGTGCCCACTGAAGGAAACTCCTACCAGACAGAAAACAAATATACAGCCCTGGTGTACTATCATGCCCAAGGTAGCCGCTACGACCGTTTGGTAGGCGTTGCCTACATTCACACACGATGATAAATAATGTGAAAAAATTGGCGTTTTCTTAAAAATGCCGTATATTTGCATTACGATAACAAGGTAAAAATATAACATCATGAAGAAGAAATTTATCTGTACCGTTTGCGGTTACATCTATGAAGGAACAGAGGCTCCAGAGTTCTGCCCTCTTTGCAAGGCTCCACGGAGCAAGTTTAAGGAAGTGTCTCTCGATGACGAGCCAGAGTTTGCCACAGTTCACGAATTAGGCCGTGCCTATACCGACAAGGTTAGCGACGAGTTAGTACAACACTGCAAGAACACCTTCGCCGGCGAATGTAGCGAGGTAGGCATGTACTTGGCTATGGCTCGCCAGGCTGATCGTGAGGGCTATCCAGAAATTGCACGTGCATTTGAGCACTATGCCTACGAAGAAGCTAACCACGCCTCTCGCTACGCAGAGTTGTTGGGCGAAGTGCTGAAAGACACCAAGAGCAATCTCGAAGCTCGCATTGCAGCCGAGAAGGGCGCATGCGCAGAGAAGTTTGAGGCTGCCAAGATGGCAAAAGCTGAAGGCTCTGATGCTCTGCATGACACCATCCATGAGATGGCGAAAGATGAAGCTCGTCACGCTGCCGGCTTCATGGGTCTCTACAACCGTTATTTCAAGAAATAATCAGAAAAAGATATCCAAAACAAAAGAGGCTTCCCTTGGTGGAAGCCTCTTTTGTTGGAATTATTCAGAATGGTTATGCCTTAATCATGTCTACCATTTCCTCGGGCGCAACGAGTTGCTGCTCTCCTGTAACCATATTCTTCAGCATTACCTTGCCCTCTTTCATTTCATTTTCTCCGACAAGGACCACATAAGGTATGGCCTTGGCGTTGGCATACCCCATCTGCTTCTTCATCTTTGCCGCATCAGGATAAATCTCTGCCCTTATGCCCTTCTTGCGCACTTCGCTGATAATGGGCAGACAATAAGCGGCCTCTTTCTCACCGAAGTTGATGAACAGCACCTGGGTAGCATTCAAAGTCTCTTCGGGATAGAGTTCAAGGGTATTCAATACATCATAAATACGGTCTGCTCCAAAAGAGATGCCTACACCGCTCAGTCCTGGCATACCGAAGATGCCGGTAAGATTGTCATAGCGGCCACCACCCGTAATACTTCCCATGGGGGTATCAAGCGCCTTCACCTCGAAGATTGCTCCTGTATAATAGTTCAAGCCACGGGCAAGCGTAAGATCAAGCTGAATCTCATTGGTAAGTCCCACCTTCTCGAGCGTATCCAGAATAAAGCGGGTTTCCTCTACGCCTTTAAGTCCAGTCTCAGAAGTGGCAAGCACCTCTGCGATGGTCTGCAGTTTATCATTGTTGGAACCCTCGAGGCTAATGATAGGCTGCAACTTCTCAATGGCCTCTTCGCCAATACCGCAAGCTCTAAGCTCGTTGTTGACATTATCCTGCCCTATCTTGTCCAGCTTGTCTATTGCAACCGTAATATCAACAATCTTGTCAGCTTCGCCTATTACCTCAGCGATACCGGTAAGAATCTTACGGTTGTTAATCTTGATTTGAACGCGAATGCCGAATCTGCAGAAGACGGTATCGACAATCTGCATCAGTTCTACCTCATTGAGCAGCGAATCTGAGCCAACAACATCGGCATCACACTGGAAGAACTCGCGATAACGTCCCTTCTGAGGACGGTCAGCGCGCCACACTGGCTGAATCTGATAGCGCTTGAAAGGCAACTGAAGTTCATCTCTATGCATGACCACATAACGCGCAAATGGAACGGTAAGGTCATAGCGCAAACCTTTCTCGCACAACTTGGCAGCCAAATGAAGACTATTGCGCCCAGCCAGTTCTTCGTCGGTAATCTTGCCAAGATAATCGCCCGAGTTGAGCACCTTGAACAAGAGTTTGTCGCCTTCCTCTCCATACTTACCCATCAGGGTCTGGAGAGTCTCCATTGCCGGAGTTTCAATCTGCTGAAATCCATAAAGCGCATATACTTGGCGAATGGTATCAAAGATATAGTTGCGCTTCGCCATTTCTATAGGGCCGAAATCTCTCGTCCCTTTGGGTATAGAAGGTTTCTGTGCCATTTATTTTCTTACTATTGTTTGTTCACGATCAGGACCTATTGAAATAACCTTAATAGGTGTCTCAAGATACTCCTCGAGGAAATGCACATAATTGCTGAAAGCCTCAGGGAACTGCTCTTCTGAAGTAAATTTGGTCATATCAGTCTTCCATCCTGGCATCTCCTTATAAATGGGAGTCACATCATCAATCTCATAAGGGAATTCAGATGTTTCACTTCCATCTTTCAATCTGTATGCGATACAAGCCTTGATAGTATCAAAACCATCCAGCACATCGCTCTTCATCATGATGAGTTCTGTAACGCCATTGACCATGACCGAATAGCGCAGCTGTACAAGGTCTATCCAGCCACAACGGCGCTCACGACCGGTAACGGCACCATATTCGTGACCGATATTACGGATAGTATCACCAGTTTCATCAAACAGTTCGGTGGGGAACGGACCACTACCCACACGGGTGCAATAAGCCTTCATGATACCATAAACATTGCCTATGCGGTTAGGACCAATACCCAAGCCAGTACAAGCACCTGCGCAAATGGTATTAGAAGATGTCACAAATGGGTAACTGCCAAAATCGACATCGAGCATAGTGCCCTGAGCGCCTTCACAGAGTATGCTTTTGCCTTCACGCAGGATATGGTTGATTTCATTCTCACTATCCACAATCGTAAACTGACGCAAATACTCAACGCCTTCCATCCATTTGGCTTCTACGGCTTCGAAGCCCTCGAAGTCTGTCCATCCCATAGATGCCAGCATCTTGAGATGACGCTCCTTATGGGCAGCATATTTAGCGTTGAAGTTATCCAGAATATCGCCTACGCGCAGTCCATTACGTGAAATTTTGTCTGTATAGGTTGGGCCAATGCCTTTTCCTGTCGTTCCCACTTTGGCCTTTCCTTTAGCAGCCTCATAAGCACGGTCCAGAATGCGATGGGTAGGCATAATGAGATGGGCCTTCTTTGAGATATGCAGACGCTCATGCAGATTGTGACCCGAATCCTCCAAACCTTTGGCTTCTTCCATAAACAAATCGGGCGCCAATACCACACCGTTACCGATTATGTTGACCTTACCGCCCTGGAAAATGCCAGATGGAATAGAACGCAAAACATACTTCTGCCCCTCAAACTCCAAGGTATGGCCGGCATTTGGTCCTCCCTGGAAACGAGCTATCACATCATAGTGGGGAGTAAGCACATCCACTACTTTTCCTTTACCTTCATCGCCCCACTGGAGACCCAACAGGACATCGACTTTACCTGTATTCATATCAATTATAATGAGTATTTATATTCTTTCCTTACTAACCTTGCTGCGCGTACGCTTCTCCTTGGACTGGCAGCTACTGCAGACGCCATAAATATACAGACTGAATGTTTCTTTACGAAACCGCTTCAATTTTATATCATTTACAGCATCGCTTATCTCCGGTTCGTCTATTTCGGTTATCCTACCACAGACATTGCAAACCTGATGCACACGGCTTTCACCATTGAACCCCTTCTCGTAGTACGTGCCATCGGCCAAACGGTGGCAGATGACCAAACGCAGTTCCGTAAAAAGACGTATAGCATTGTAGAGAGTAGCCCGACATACCCTGAAATTTGACAATCTCAAATTAGCATCAAGTTCCTTTAGGGTAAAACAACCAGGCATCCGGCAGATGGCATCAAGTACAAAGTAACGTTCACGTGTCTTGCGATGATTGTGCATCTCAAGATAATTGTCCAATATTTCTCTTGCTTTAATATTGACGTTATCCACCATCTATCCGTTACATATTAATGTTGCTACAAAGTTACATCATTTTTATATAAATAAGGTATAAATAAGAGAAAAAGATAACCTACGATGTTGATTTTGTTGCTTGATGACAGAAGCAAGATGCAAATGAACTGCAGAACAGGCGTCAGCCCATCCTGTCAGTCCTTTGAGTATTTTCGTTTCAGAGATGAAGCCCTTGTGAACGCATGGCCTTTTGAGCAAGAAGTGCATAATCGTCACCAAGGTCTTCAAAACGAGTAAGACAATTGTATGCAGCATGCCTTACACCGATATTATCGTCTTGGAGCGCCACAGCGACCTGGTCCAAGAATTCATTGATACCAAGTTCGTTGGGAGCCATTCCACGGGCAAACAAACGTCCCAATATATTATAGGCAGCTATCTGATAATATACCTTGTCTGTAGCTATCCATTCATAAGCCATAACCGAAGCAAATGGAAGATACTGATACAGTTTGGAAGCTGCAATCTCAGCCATTTCCTGCGTATGGGTCTGTTCCATCCACACATCCACCACTTCTGGCAACATCTGCTCGGGCGGCATAATCATTGTGGCCAAAATCTTGCACTCTCGTATATTCTCCTTCCACAGATTGATGGCAAGGTCGTAGTCATATCCATACTCTGCCGCCATTTTCTGCAACAGAGGAAGTGCCACCCCCCAATTTATCTTATAGTCTGAACCTTTTTCGCGCATAGACTGCGACACGGGGCCATTCATCATCGAGCGAAAAGACTGCTTGATAGCCTTCAGTTTCTCGTGTGTTTCTTCTGTCATAAATATCCAAATTCTTTAGAGTAACGTAACATCTGTTGAGTATACCCTTCGGTATAATCGACCTTTATATCAACGATATTCCGGTCATCATCACAGACGGGAACAAGCACCGGGTTAATAAAACCTTTATAGGGAGCGATATTGAGACGGCGATAACGACTCAATATTTCATTATGCAGTTCGCTGTCTATTCTGACCGCATACTGCTCAACCAGTTTGCGGGCCGATTCATAGTCGCCTTCACTCTTGATGCGCTGAATCTCGTAGAGCAATTGACCGAAACAGCAGCGCAAAGCGTGATAATCATTGACCACAAGGTAGGTCTTGCCGTCTCTGCATACCAGACCGACACAACCATCGCCATGCTCAAGCACCCAACGGGCTATCAGGGCACGGTTACGCATGTGGGCTTCCTCGATAAGATTTCCAGGAGCAATTCTTACCAACTGGGTCATAAGACCATTCATCATATAGGTATAATATTGGGCCTTATATGCTTCTGCATCTGGCACCAGCCCCAATTCTATCAGCTTGGCATCAGCCAGATAATAAAGCCCGAAGAGGTCGGCACGCGCTTCCTCGATGGTAGAGCCATAGGCTTTGAGTGCATCAGATGACACACCGGGGAGCAACTGGCCGCTTCCATGCCCAAGACATTCGTGGAGGTCTGTATGCAAATCGTCACAGAGGTCTCCATATTTATTAATAAGGTCGAGTGTATCCCCATCTATGACGAATTCCTCCAAAAAGCCGTTGCCATGAGCCGCCTTATTATACGCTTCGGTAAGATTTCCGATAGTAACGCTCTTAGAACCATGCTGAGCCCTTATCCATTCAGCGTTAGGCAAGTTGATACCAATAGCCGAAGCCGGATACTCATCACCACCAAGCATAGCCGCACACACCACATTGGCTGTGACGCCTCTCACCTGTTGCTTGCGAAAACGTACATCGACAGGAGAATGGTCTTCAAACCATTGCGCATTGTCACTGATAGTACGTGTACGCTTGGTAGCATCTATATCTTTATATTCTACGATGCCCTCCCAAGAGCCCTTGAGCCCCAGTGGGTCACCATAGACTTCAATAAATCCATTGATAAAATCGACAAGGCCATCCTGCTCCGCTATCCATTCTATCGAGTAACGGTCAAAGATCGCCAAATCACCAGTCCTGTAGTAGGCTATAAGCAGTGAGATGAGCTCGCGCTGACGCTCATTCTCAGCCACCTGTGCCGCGCGGTCCAGCCAAACGATGATTTCACGAATGACCTTACCATATAGGCCATCAGCAGCATATACCTGTTCTTTTACTATCCCATCCTCTCTGACGAGTTTGGAATTGAGACCAAACGAGGGCTGGCAATCGTTGCCTACCTTAGACTTTAAGGCTGCATAGTATTGTTCTGCCTCAAGTTGGGTAACATCCTGATAGAAATTGCATGCCGAGGTTTGCACCAAGTCCACCCCATCTGCCTGATTTACACGCTTGGGCAGTACCTCAGGGTCAAAAATGACATCATAGACTTCGCATTTCTGCTCATCGCTGTCAAATATTTTAATTCCAAGAGACCCTATCACCTCCTCAAGATACCGGCGCGTAAATCCCGGTACAAACTTCTCGCATCCATAATGATGGTAAATGCCATTAGAGAACCAAACTCGCTTAAGAAAAATCTCCAATGCCTTAAACTCTTCACACTGCCTATCTCCCTCATAATGGAGATAGATTTGTTCCAGCATCTTGCGAATGCGAATATTGTATCGGCCAAACTGGTCGAACGTGATATCACGACCACAAAGAGTGGCCTGAGAAAGATAGTAGATATATAGTTTCTTGCGGAGCGACAACTGCTCAAATCCTTTCAAGCGATAACGAAGCATCTGGATATCGGCAAAGCGTTCGTCGGAATAATTGAAATCTTCCTTCATCTGAACATGACTTTTTAGCTTATACTTGATTCAATGGACATCTCCTCTGACCTTCTCATTTTCTGGAACTGTCAGCCCCAGCAGAACGCTGGGCATAACGTAGTTTGTATTCGCGGGGAGTACAACCATTGATTTTAAAGAAAGCAGCATAAAACGACTGTCGGTTGGCAAATCCTACCATCTGAGAAATATCCTCCATCTTCATGTGGGTATAGCGACGGTCTGTGAGAATGCCCATAGCCTCCTCTATACGATATTTATTGACAAAGGATGTATAATTCATATGAAAGCGCACATTGACCACGGCAGATATATAACGAGTATTGGTGCCCAAATCCTCGGCCAGATTCTTGGCAGAATAATTCTTGTCCTTGTATTTCTTCTGAATAAGGATTACCTCAAGTATTTTCTGCTTCAATTCATCCATCAATTTAGGATTTATCAATGAGCGATAGGCTGCCTCTCTCTCCCGAGCCTCTGTAATATTGTATTTTGTCATCTTCTATATGCTATAACTCTTGTTTCCTGATATTTACTACTGCAAAATTAGCCACAATTTTGAAATTAATGTCATTTTTGTCAACTTTTTTTCCATTTGTTTGTACCTTTGCTACAAATTTAGTTATCATGGACCCAATTAATATATTAAATAGGTATTTCGGCTACCACTCCTTCCGCCCATTACAGCGTGAGATAATAGACGCCACGCTGACTGGAAAAGATTCTCTTGTGCTTATGCCAACAGGAGGTGGAAAGAGTCTATGCTATCAGGTACCCGCGCTGATGCTTGACGGCGTTACCATTGTGGTTTCACCCCTTATCAGTCTGATGCACGACCAGGTTGAAGCACTGGTAGAAAACGGCATACCGGCGGCTGCCCTCAACAGCAACAACAACACCGAAGAGGACTTGCTGATTCGGCGCAAATGTGCCAACGGGGAAATCAAACTGCTTTACATGTCACCAGAGAAACTGATAGCAGAGATTCCCTTCTTCTTGACCCAGCTCAACATCAGCCTTTTTGCCATAGACGAGGCCCACTGTATCAGCCAGTGGGGCCACGACTTCAGGCCCGAATACTCTCAGTTGGGTATAATTAGAGAACGGTTTGCCAATGTCCCGGTAATGGCGTTGACCGCAACGGCCGACAAGATAACCCGCGAAGACATCTTGAAGCAGCTTTCCATCAAGGGCGAGACCTATATATCCTCATTTGACCGCCCCAACCTGTCGCTTGCTGTCAGGCGCGAATCGACCAAGGCAGAGAAGATGAAAATCATCAATGCCTATATACGCAACCACCCCAACGACGCCGGCATCATCTACTGTCTGAGCAGAAAGACTACAGAGAGCGTTGCCGAGTCGCTGAGAAAGGCCAACATCAATGCCCAAGCCTATCACGCAGGACTCGACGGGCAGACGCGCCGCAAGATACAGGAAGATTTCAAGAACGACCGGACTATGGTAGTATGCGCCACAATCGCTTTCGGCATGGGTATCGACAAGCCCAATATCCGTTGGATATTCCACTACAATCTGCCCAAGAGCATCGAGAGTTTCTACCAGGAGATAGGACGTGCCGGACGCGATGGCGCGCCTGCCGACACATTCCTGTTCTACTCACTTGCCGACATCATCCAGCTCAGACAGTTTGCCAACAGCAGTGGCCAGAACGACGTGAACAACCTGAAGTTGGAGCGTATGCAGCAATATGCCGAAAGCAGTGTGTGCCGTCGCAGAATATTGCTCAACTATTTCGGAGAAGAGCGTGACTGCGATTGCGGCAACTGTGATGTGTGCCAGCATCCGCCGCGCAGGTTTGACGGCACACTACTCGTCCAGAAAGCCTTGAGCGCCATCATGCGGACCGAAGAAAAGATAGGCATTGGAACTGTCATCGAGATTCTGCGCGGCATGCTCTCCCCCACCGTCATGCGTCATGAGTATCAAAAGCTAAAGACCTTTGGCGTCGGCAAGGATGTTACGACATCCCGCTGGCGTGACTATCTGTTGCAAATGCTGCAAATGGGATACATCAGCATTGCCTACGACGAAGACAATCATGCAAAAGTGACTGATATGGGCAAAGAAGTCCTGTATGGCAAGAGCAATGCCATGCTGGCAGAAGTCTCTGAAATCAGTTTGACTCCATACAAGAAAAAGGAGACTCGTGGTCGCCAGGAATCGACCGCACGCCAAACCGAGATACCCGAACTGAAGCTGTCCGCAGTCGAAGACAAGCAGCTCTTCGAGCAGTTACGTGTGTTGAGAAGAAAGATTGCTGACAAGCAGAACTTCGCCGCCTACCTCATCCTGTCTGACAAAGTGCTCCACTCGCTGGCGGCAGAGAAGCCCACCACTATCGAGGAATTTGGACATATCAGTGGCATCGGTGAATTCAAAAAGGTACATTATGGAAAGGTATTTACAAACACTATCCGCAACTATCTGGATGGCATAAAACAAGTATAACAAGAAATATGAGAAGAATCATTCTGAATATAATGCTGCTATGTTGGTCCATAGCAGTTGTTGCAACCAGCGAAACTTACACCGTAGTAATATCTCTTGACGGATGTCGATGGGACTACCCTCAATGGTATAACACTCCTTTCTTCGACCGCATGGCCAATGAGGGTACGGCAAGTTCGCTCATCCCCTGCTTTCCCTCCAAGACCTTTCTCAACCACTATTCATTGGCTACAGGTCTCACGCCTGAGCATCATGGCCTCATTGCCAACGAGTTTATGGACTGCGAGACAGGATATGACTTCAACCTGTCAAACCGCATCATGAAGAAAGACCCCAAATACTTTGGTGGCGAACCCATCTGGCTGACCGCCCAACGCCAAGGTCTGCGTACTGCCATATTCTATTGGGCAGGCTCTGATGTAAAGATACACAATAGTTACCCCGACACCTATCTCGACTACGACCAGAAGCCACGCCTCACCCTCGAACAGCGCTGCAACAAGGTGATAGAGTGTCTGCAGCGGAGCAAGCACAAGCGCCCACAGCTCATCATGGTATATATGAACGAGCCCGACAAGAGCGGACACAACTATGGCCCTCATAGCCGCGAGACCAGACGGGCGGTAGAGCGCATGGACTCGCTGATGGGCAACCTATATAGCCGTATAACCCAACTGCCGATAGGAAAACAGGTCAACTTCATAGTGCTCTCCGACCATGGCATGGCGTGGGTCGACCAATCACACAAGATAGAACTACGCCCGTTATTGGGCAATCTGCCCTACAAAGCCTATGGTAGCGTTCCCGTAAATATCTATGCCTCATGGGACAACGTACAGCAACACGAAGCAACCGTCGACTCCATCTGCCAACGTCTGCAGGGAGTGCCACATCTGCGCGCATGGCGCAAAGAACAGGTCCCGGCCTATCTGCACTATACCGAACACGGATGTATCGGCGATGTGGTGGCAGTGCCCGATTTGGGGTGGGTGGTATATGACAAGCCGATTAACTCTGGCGGCATGCATGGCTACGACCCAGCCTATACTGATATGTGGGCTATGTTCAGAGCCATCGGTCCTAACATCCGTCATGCCCAGGTCAAGCCCTTCCGCAATGTGAGTGTCTATACACTCCTATGCAACCTACTGGGCATCACTCCGGCAGAAAATGACGGCTGCATCGACGATGTCAAGAGTATCATAAAAGACAACTAAATCGCCATCCAAACAACCTGCAAATCAATGCGGCTCCCTCTCTGAGCGTCATTCTGATTTCTCCTGACCGCCATGGGCAGTTCGTATCATTTGATACGTGGTCACGCGCCATTTGACACGTGAGCCCGCATCATACGACACGAAGGCGCGTGCCTAAAGGCACGAACCAGCGAACGCAATGGCAGTCGCGCCGGCAATCAAAGAATGATGGATATATGATAACCCAAATGTGCCATAGCCCGCAACAGGCTATGGCACATTTGGGTTATCATGATTGCATACTGGGTTTACTCCAGCACCTTGGTCATGTTGAACGAACTTATGAGATGGTTAGCGTCTACCTTTGCCTTGATAAGATATTTGGCATGCTTCTCCTTGCTCGCATCAGTACGGGTGATATCCTGAGATACCGAGAACTGCACACTATACTCATACTCGTCATTGTCCAAAGGTTTCTTGTCTATCTGGAAGTCATTTCCCAAGCGCCAGTTCATATTGGTAATGTCGTCCTTATAAATCTTCTTCATAAAGGTAACCACATCTGATGGCGACGCATCGGTCTTGCCTAAGAAGGAATCCATAAAGACTGCAACGGTGCTCTTCAGGCCGTCTTCATTCTTCGAGTTGATGCTCTGAAAGAAATGGCGGAAAAGAGTAACTATGGCGTCCTTCTCTTGGGGCATAACGGTCTTTGACTGCGCATCCTTCATAGCCTCTGACGCCTCGTCGATATGCTCGCCATTGGCATGCGCATCGGCATAGGCCTGATAAGCCTCCGCCGTATTGAGGCGCTGGGCTATAGCCCAGTCTATAGAGTCTATCCGATGCAATGCCTCCTGCTGATGCAGGCTTCCTGGATGAGCTTTGAGATAAGCCTCCATTGCTTCTTTGGAGCCACTTACCACGGCATCGCGCCACTCTGCATCAGACAGCTGCAGACGCTCCAGTCTCACAGACACCGAGTCACGATGCTCTGCGGGCGCATTGGTATAGGTGGTAAGATAACTCTGCAGCACGGCAGGGTCTTCGCTTGTCATGGCATAAGTATAGGCTTCCTCTTCTTTACCTCCCTGTGCCTGATACCAGACAAAGATGCCTCCGAGAACCAAGACGAGAGCAAAGAGGAATGAATAGATAATCACCTTGGTGTTCTTCTTGGCTGGCTTCTCGTCTGCAGAAGACGAAGTGACGGGCTCTGCCTGATATGAGGGTTGTGCCTGCGCTGTCTCTGGATGAGTCGGAGTGTGACAGGTCGGACAGCTGGACAGGTCATTGAAATAAACTGTGCCACATTTGGGGCAAGTGATGATATGTCCTGCTATTTCAACGCCGCAAGACGGGCACACGGGCGCTTTGTCGCTTACCTCACGACCGCACTCGGGACATTTGATAATTGCCATAATCGTATATGTTTATTAATCTATGTTATCGGTGTCGGTATCTTATCTCTCGCAATCGGTGATTACCCATAAATCGACTTTTGTCCACATGGCCATTGACACCGCTTATTCGTCCTTTGGCCGTGTATTGCCAAAGGGTAATGTCGCGACCATCGGTCAAAATGGGTTCACGCTGAGTATATTGGGCAATCATAATCTTATAATCATTGAGTTTGCCGGCGAAATGATGGTCATAGAAGTTGGCTCCGGTATAGATTAACGGCTTCTGACGATAAGCCACCTCTACGAGTTGGAGAAACTTGAATACCGAGTCGGTAAACTCTTTCACGGACAACCCACTACGTGTCTCGATGTCTATCATGGGCAACAGGTCCTGGTCCTCAGGCCTGCATTGTGCCATAAAATTACGCAACTGTACCTCTTGGGGAATGCGGGCTCGATAGAAATGATAAGAACCAACCTTGAGGCCGTTCTGATGAGCCAGTTCTATGTTACGCTTATACTTGCTGTCAATATTGTCACCACCTTCGGTAGCCTTGAGATAGACATAGGCCATCTTGGCATTGTCTCCTATCCGCTCCCAAAACACATCTCCCTGATAGTGGCTCATATCTATGCCATGTATGTGCTGGCAGGTGTCTTCACATTCGGTCTGGGCATGTGTGGCAAGTGTACAAAATATAGATAATATGAATATATATATGCACTTCATAGGTGCAAAGTTACTTTAATATGTAGAAAATACAAAACAAACTTACTCTTTTTTCGTTACCATGTCGCATCATTGACCATATGCCAAGCAGTCAGAAACGAGGCACGCGTAATGTCTGTGAGTTTGGGGTAATTGATGGTTGACGCTTCGTCGGAAGGCTGATTGTAATGCGGCTGTGCATCAGTATGATACCACACGATAGGGATAGCGTGACGCGCAAACGAACTCTGGTCACTTCCTCCTACAGGATTGTCCCACGGTTTATAGTTGGGATGCAGGTCCAGCTGGTAGTGGGCTATGTCGTCCTTAAGCCATTCACCGATACGAGGATGGCTTTCGGTATAGAAGTACACAAAATATTGAGAATCGTCAGGGCGATTGTTGCCGCCGACCATATCAAAATTGAGATAACCCTTAATCTGGCTGATATCTTTGTGGCTGTTCACAAAATAACACGAGCCAAGTAGCCCAAGTTCCTCTCCGTCCCAGAAGGCGAAGACTATGGTGCGGCGTGGACGGGCACCGCTCTTGACAAAAGCCTGCATAATCTGCAGCACAGCACTTACACCCGAGGCATTGTCGTCGGCTCCATTGTAAATCTGGTCTCCAACCAATGTGGGAGAAAAGCCCTCGTGGTCAAAATGCGCCCCTACCACTACGACTTCGTCGGTAGAAGTGCCTGGAATACAGGCTATCACATTGGCCAAACTGAGAAGATGATGAGGGCCTTTGGCTATATTAACCAAAGAGTCTGACTCTACATAATAACGTGGACTGCGACGTAGCGAAGGGCGTGCGGCGGCATTGAATGGTTGCAGAAATGAGGCTGACTCGTAAGGCTGCAATCCCAATTGGCGCATGTGTGAGACTATGTACTGCTGGGCCAACTGTGACCCACGCATCCCCGCCTGACGGCCTTCCATTAAGTCGTGAGCCAAGAAACCAACATGGGCGCGAGCTGCATTTTCGGTGATGCTCTGAAGACCGATATTCTTCTGCCGGGCCAGATGGATGGCAGCAGCCGTATTGGGGTTGCGACGGATGGCGTCAGCAGGTTGCGCATAGAGCAATGCCACTGTAGCCCAAAGGATATATAATGTGTAATTAAAGTAACGCATAATCATCATAATTCATTTAACCTTCGATTTCACTAAGCTCCAGCCACCGCATGCTCTTCTCGTCAATTTCTTCTTTGAGCTTGGGCAGCAAACGGCTTTTCTCCGTGAGTTCTTCGACGCTGAGTGTACCGCTACAGAGTGCTTCTTCTATCTCGTGCTGTTGTTGCTCGAGTGATGCGATATCCTTTTCGAGCTGCTCAAACTCCCGTTTCTCCTTATACGACATACGGCGACGGCTGTCGTTGCGATAAATCTTCTTCTCCTTGACAGAGGCATCTACCTTGGCTTCCTCTTTGCTCTGCAAGGCCGAATACTGCCGATACTGTGTATAGTTGCCAGGGAAATCATCTATCACACCCTCGCCCTTAAAGACAAGGATATGGTCAACGACCTTATCCATAAAATAACGGTCATGGCTTACGACGATGACGCAACCGGGGAAATCCTGCAGATACTCTTCCAGGACTTGGAGGGTCTGTATGTCCAGGTCATTGGTAGGCTCATCAAGAATAAGGAAATTGGGATTCTCCATCAGCACAGTACAGAGATACAGTTTGCGTCGCTGTCCTCCACTGAGTTTATACACATAGTCGTACTGCTCTTCGGGCGTGAAGAGGAAGCGCTGCAAAAACTGGGAAGCAGAGAGGTGGCGCCCGCCACCAAGGTCGATATACTCGGCACGCTTGGTGATAATGTCGATGACCCGCTCTTGCTCGTCAAACTGCAGGCCGTCCTGTGAATAATAGCCGAACTTGACGGTCTCGCCGATATCAAACCTTCCCTCGTCCGGCCGCTGCAATCCTAACAGCAGCTTGATGAAGGTAGACTTTCCGGTGCCATTGTTGCCCACAATGCCCATTTTCTCGAAACGGGCGAAATTGTAATAGAAATTGTCGAGTATAACTTTATCCTTGCCAAACCGTTTGGAAACGTACTGACATTCGAAGATTTTAGAACCTATATATACATTGGATGCTTTGAGTCTTACCTGGCACTCTTCAATACGCTGATGGGCGCGGGCTTCGAGTTCATAGAAAGCGTCCTCACGATACTTGGCTTTGTGACCACGGGCCTGAGGCATACGGCGCATCCACTCCAATTCGGTACGATACAGATTGGCGGCACGAGCCTGTTCGGCACGACGATTGTCAATGCGCTCCTGACGCTTCTCAAGATAATAGGCATAATTGCCACGATAGGTATAAATGGTATGGTCATCCAGTTCGAGGATTACATCACACACACGGTCAAGAAAATAACGGTCATGGGTAACCATTAGTATCGACTTGTTGCCTCGCTGGAGAAAACCCTCCAGCCATTCTATCATCTCGAGGTCCAAATGGTTGGTAGGCTCGTCCAATATCAGGAAATCGGGCTCGGTAATGAGCGCATTGGCAAGCGCCACTCTCTTACGCTGACCGCCACTGAGTTGCCCCATCGGCTGAGAGAGGTCTGCGATTTTAAGCCGGGTCAATATCTGCTTGGCCTTCACTATCTTCTCATCATCGCCCTGATGGTTGAAGCAGGCATCCAGTACGGTGTCATCGGGATTAAAGACAGGTTCCTGCTCCAGATACCCCGTGCGTATTCCATTGCGATAAACAATAGCTCCTTCATCCTGGCTCTCTCTGCCAGTAAGGATTGACAGCAGCGTAGACTTGCCAGTACCGTTGCGGGCAATGAGGCCCACCTTCTGTCCCTCGGCTATGCTGAACGAAAGATTGGCGAAAAGCTCACGAGCGCCGAAACGCTTGCTTACGTTCTGTACATCAAGAATAGTATTCTGACTTGCCATCGTATCAACGTATTAATCAGTAGCAGCCAACGAGTCGTTGATTTGTCCAATATAGTCTATCACCTCCTGACGGCCGGTCTTCTTCTCACTGCTCGTGATAAAATATGGAGGCAACGTTTCCCATGTATCTCTGAGGCTTTCCATCCAGCGCTCTGCATTCTGACGAGCCTTGACGGGTCCGAGTTTGTCGGCCTTGGTAAAAACGATACTGAAAGGAACGCTGCTCACGCCCAGCCAATCGATAAACTCACGGTCTATCTTCTGCGGGTCATGGCGAATATCTATGAGTACAAATACATTGACCAACTGCTGACGCTGGAGTATGTAACTCGAAATCATACGCTGCAGTTGGTCTTGCACGGATTTAGAACGCTTGGCATAACCATATCCTGGGAGATCGACAAGATACCATTCACGATTGACAAGAAACAGATTGATAAGAAGAGTCTTGCCGGGGGTGGCACTGGTCTTGGCCAGGCCCTTATGATTACAAAGCATATTGATGAGGCTTGATTTACCTACATTGCTTCGACCGATAAAAGCATACTCGGGCTTGTTGTCTTTTGGACATTTTTCGACTGTAGGCGCTGAAATAACAAACTGAGAATTCTTAATTTCCATATCGTTGCTTTAATTATATATGCAAAATTACGACTTTTTTTTTGTAATATCTCCGCTTTGCCGTAACTTTGTATCAAATGTTCTGAAAAAGCAAACAAGATGAAACAAATCAGTTGGGGATTTATTGGTTGCGGCGAGGTTACCGAGAAGAAGTCTGGTCCCGCCTTTGCCGAAGTGGAAGGTTCGCATGTGGAAGCGGTAATGAGCCGCAGCGAACAGAAAGCGCGCAACTATGCGGAGCGACACAATATACGCAAATGGTACACGGATGCCCAGGAATTGATAGACGACCCGGATATCAATGCCATATATATTGCCACCCCACCATCAAGTCATGCCACTTTTGCCATTATGGCGATGCGTGCAGGCAAGCCGGTATATGTGGAAAAGCCATTGGCTGCAAGCTATGACGACTGCGTACGCATCAACCGCATAAGCGAGCAGACAGGAGTGCCCTGTTATGTGGCCTACTATCGCCGCTACCTGCCTTACTTCCAGCGCGTCAAAGAAATCATACGCGAAGGGCGCATTGGCAATATTACCAACGTGCAGGTAAGGTTTTCCGCTCCTCCCCGAGAATTGGACTATAACTCCACCCGCGAACTGCCATGGCGCCTGCAGCCAGACATCTCTGGTGGTGGTTATTTCTACGACCTGGCCCCTCATCAACTTGATTTATTGCAAGACATCTTTGGCGTTATCGTCAAAGCCCACGGTTATTGCACCAACCGCGCCCACCTCTATACCGCAGAAGATACCATAAGCGCTTGCTTCCGCTTTGAGAGTGGACTGGTCGGCAGCGGGTCATGGTGCTTCGTGGGCCACCAAAGTGCCAGAGAAGACTGCATAGAGATAGTCGGCGAACAAGGTATGCTGTCTTTCTCTGTCTTCAACTACAAACCTATCCGTCTGGTAACCTCAGAAGGTTTGACAGAGATAGAGGTCAAGAACCCTCCTTACGTGCAACTACCGATTATACGCAAAGTGATAGAAGACCTGCAGGGTCTGAACATCTGCACATCGACCAGCGTGAGCGCAACTCCCACCAACTGGGTGATGGATCGCATATTGGGAAAAATGTAGGCTGTATGCTCCGACATCTCTATCTGATTATCATATTGCTCATCACATCTTCACCACTTATGGCAGATGACTCTATCCCACCTCAAAAGAAGGGTGTGATAGGAGTCCTGTATGACTTTGTCAAAGAATTCAGCCGTGTAGATACCAACTATGTGGAACCGCAGCGATATAATTTTGCTGCAATGATTCAGAACACCAACACCTATGAGGTATATCGCCTGAGCAGCAGTGACGGAATGAATGTAGTCTTTGCCCCCAAGCCGCGCATAAAGGTCGGCCCTTACTTCGGGTGGAGATGGATATTCCTGGGCTATACCCTCGACGTGGCCCACATCAAAGAGAGCGGACGCAACCAAGACTTCAACCTGAGTCTATATTCCAATCAGATAGGCGTTGACCTGTTCTATCGTCGCACGGGAGACAACTACAAAATCAAGGAAATTGATGTAGGACGACAATATGATACCGAGGGATTGAAGGATTTGCCATTTGATGGAATAGAAGCAAGCATCAAGGGCTTCAACCTATATTATATCTTCAACCACCGCAAATTCTCTTATCCCGCTGCTTACAGTCAAAGCACGGTACAGCGACGTTCGGCCGGTTCATTTCTGGCGGGTATCGGTTATACGCGACATGGCTTGAATATGGACTGGATGAAACTGTCTGCCATTATCAAGCAACATACGGGCTATACTGCGCCCAATGGACTGGATGCCAATCGCAACCTGCCTCCCCACATCGATTATACCGACTACTCTATCTCTGGAGGATACGCATACAATTGGGTGCCCATGCGCAACCTGCTAATTGACGCCTCCCTGTCTATTGGGCTTTCATACAAGACCACGCGTGGCGACAACCATGAAGACAAACCTTGGTTCAAACAGCTTTCACTGCACAATACCAACATTGATGCAATTGGCCGTATGGGTATAGTATGGAACAACACCAAATGGTTTGTGGGAGCCAATGCCGTATTCCATTCGTATAATTATCACAAAAGCCAGATAACGACCAATAATACTTTTGGCAATGTCAACATTTATATAGGATTTAACTTCAACCGACGATGAAACATACAATATTCCTCGCTGTCGTCATATGGGGCTTTTGCCTCAATGCCATTGGACAGGAGAAGGTGGATTATAAGCCATCTGACAGCCTACGCGTGACTTCGCTGCTGAAGCAGGCGAGACACCTGGGCAAGGATAAAAATCTCATGATATACTTTTCCCGTCAACTACGTGGTATTCCCTATGTTGCCAAGACCTTGGAGGTGAACCCATCCGAACAGCTCGTTGTCAACCTGCGCCAACTCGATTGCACCACATATGTCGAGACGGTAATGGCGCTCACGCTGTGTGCCCGTGAACAAAGCATCAGGTTTGAAGATTACTGCCACTGGCTGAGAACCATACGTTACGAACAAGGGAAAATAGGCTACACGCGACGACTGCATTATTTCACTTCATGGATTGACGACAACACAGAGATGGGGCTGATTAAGGAGATTTCGCATAAAAGACGACCATTCACCGGCCGCCAGCGTCTCAACATCGATTTCATGTCAACCCACAGCCACCTCTACCCTATGCTGCATGGCAAACCAAAGGCCATAAAAGAAATCAGAGATACGGAGCAAAAACTGACCGGACGCACTGTGGCCTATATTCCGAAGAAATCAATAGACAACTCAACGCTCATGCGCCAGACCATAAAGGATGGCGACATACTGGCCATTACCACATCCAAACAAGGACTCGACACATCCCACATAGGCATCGCAGTTTGGCACGCCGACGGCCTACATCTCCTCAACGCCTCACAAATAAGACACAAAGTAGTGGAAGAACCTATGACGCTCGCAGTATATATGAGCAAGCATCCCAAACAGAGAGGAATAAGAGTGATAAGGATAAAAGTTGATTGATTTGCTGCCTAAAGAAAAACTTAGACCTCTGCGAGTAATCGTTGCAATGCTGCAAAAAAAAACTGAAGTATCATTAATATAAAGCTATATGGAAGAAGTAAAACGAGATAGAGCGAGAAGAAAACTCCTAAGAGTAACCTTCCCCAATGGAAAAGTCCTTTGTTATAAAAGTACAACCGATACAATGATAGCAACAATGCAAGAGTTGGGCGATGATGTTATAGCAAATATAAAACTACAGTCATGCCACCTGCCATTGTTATCAAAAGAAATATATCCCAAATACAAGGAATGGATGAAGCCTGTTTGCAATGGTTGGTATCTCAACACACAATCAAACTCGGACACAAAGTTCCTGCAATTAAATGCTATAAATGAGCAATTGTCTTTAGGATTAAAAATAGAGTTGGGAGAAGACTTTGTAGCACAAGACAACCCTAACAAAGAAAAGCGCACTAGAACAAAAGGCGAAATACTCGTAAAATTACCAGATGGGCAATGTTTTGCCAATAATTCAATAACAAATACGTTCCTTGAAGTAATCAGGGAAATTGGTATAGATAAAATCAAGCAAAAAGAACTAACTTGGTGTGGCAAGCCACTTATAACAACATCAAAGATGTTTAACGGACAAGTACAGATAGACAATGAGCGATGGATTATCGTGCCTAACACAACCAAAGATAAGGTTAAACTCCTCAGAGTTATCGGTGCTATCTTGCGTATAAATATTGAAATCACCTCAATTTAAATGGGCTATTCAAGACTCTTCCAAGATAATACGAACCTCCGTTCCTGTCAAATAGATGCTAAGGCAAGAAATGATGCGTGAAACAAATATGACACTGTGATATTGCAGATGCCAACCAATACACAGACCTATCTGTTTACGTCACAGATAAGTGATTTGTGTGTAACTGCAAGAAGCTCCACAAAGAGACAAACATACCGATAGTAGCTCATCGAGCCGAGGCGCATCATTCCCTTTCAGATAGGTTATATTAAGCCTTCAATTTGGGCTCCAGAAGCAAAGAAGCAAGGCGAAACATATACACAAAAAAAGAGGACTTTACATTATGAAAAGTCCTCTTTCTTCAGTTTTTTCGTGATTCCGTTGGGGTTCGAACCCAAGACCCACAGCTTAGAAGGCTGTTGCTCTAATCCAACTGAGCTACGGAACCATCCTTTTTGCGGCTGCAAAGTTAATAAATTTGCTTGGTATTTCCAAATATTTACTTATATTTCTTCAAATACTCATCAGCTCTTTCATCTCCCAATTCCTTGGCTTTCATAAGAGCTTTGGTTCCTTCTTCCTTATTCTTTGCCACCATATTGGCCACGCCCAACAAGATATATCCATCGGCATACTCAGGTGCAAGTTGTGTACAGATTTCTGCACTACGGATTGCCTTGTCGGTCTGGCTGAAGCGCAAATGCAGCGAAGCCTTCTCTGCCCACAGGGTTGGAGAATCACGCTGCAGCAATATGGCACGGTCCATATCGTTGAGCGCCTGCTGATACTGATGGATTTCCATTTCTGCCTTATGACGGATATAGTAGAAATTGCTGGTAATGGGCCTACCCTGCATCAACGAGTCATACTGATTGAAATCTATCACCGCTTTACGATACTCTCCTATATTATAATAATGTGTAGCACGAGCAAGCACATAAGGCGCACCCACAAAATTCAGTGGCTGGGGAGAGACAGCTATAGCACTGTCCAAGAGGGCTACGATCTCTGCATCGGGAGCCTTCATCTGCGTTTTGCACTGAGCGGCACTATAGAAGAGGTCACCATTGCGAATAGGGGTCTTGGTGAGTTCCATAAACTTGTCGTAGGCAGTAGCGTAGTCTTTCTTCACAAAATAAGCCAAAGCCTGCTGATGCACATAGAGAGGCTGGTGGTCTATATCATACGCCTTATTGGCTTCCTCCAGCGCCTTATCCGCATTCCAGGAAGGATAGATGCTGTCTGGAAGATTGGAAACCTTGTTATATATCAGACGGGAATAGGCCGAATGTACATCCTCCTTCTTGGCAACTTTCTCAAGGGCAGTCTTGATGGTAGCATCTACTCCAGAAAAATCAGCCTTAGCCAGCTGTCTGTTGGCCAGCGCATTATAGCCTTCCACATAACCAGGGAAACGCTGGATGAAAGCCTTTACGTACTTGTTATACATCAGCGTATCTCTCTGTTCTGCTGTGAGAGTCAACATCACCGCAGCCTGCTCATGGTTCTTGGGAAAGTCGATAGGGATAAACGATTGTCTGAGCACAGGATTGGCTATGGCCAGACCGTTCTCCACAGTCATATCGTTCATGAAATTGGCATCAGTAGCCACAATCTGCTGTCCATCCTTGGAAATCTGGATGACACCAATCACCTGACCTTTGGAATTGACAACAGGACATCCATCAGCACTCTCATCAATATTAGACGAGAAGAGATAATAGGCATACTTCTCCATAAACGGCTCCACGCTCTGCACATTGCGCTGGTCTATCAGGGGCTTGTTGACCGAATACTGCAATATCCATACCTTTTCACCCTTCTTGCTGGCTGCGGTTGCTACAGAAGCAGGCTGCGTGTTGCCATCCACCTTAAACTTGCAGACATTGTACAACTCGTTGGCACCTATCAGCGCACTTACTACCGATTGCTTGCCATTGGCATCGATTACCACCGCACTGTCGGCACCCACAAACGGCTTCCAAGAACTTATCGCTTCGCCCTTATCTCCCACAAACACGCCATGGGTTGATGCAAGCAAGGTACCATCTTTCTTAAAGGTTGTCAGAGAGAAAACCGATTTGGCGGCACTCTCTATCTGCGCACTACAATTGGTTGCAACCAAGAGTGCGAAAGCTATATAAATGATTTTCTTCATATTCTTAATAGGGATTTTGCATTTTCTATCGCGGCCGGAGTTATGTCACTGCCGCTCAACATCTGAGCGATTTCCTTGATTCGTTCATCATCTGTAAGTTTTGTCATCCTACTCAACGTCACATCACGATAATCCTCTTTGGAAACCTTATAATGGGTCGTTCCCATGGCAGCAATCTGTGGCAGATGGGTAATGCTGATGACCTGACGGTCCTTGTCGCCCATCTCCTTCATAATCGAAGCCATCTGCTCGGCCACGCGACCGCTCACGCCCGTATCAATCTCGTCAAAGATGATGGTGGGCAACTTGACTACTCCCGAGATCATCGCCTTCAACGAGAGCATCACGCGGGCGATTTCGCCGCCCGAGGCTATCTGCGATATGGGCTGCAACAGACTATTTTTGTTCGCACTGAACATAAACTGCAACTTGTCGGCGCCATCAGCACTCAAGGGCTTTTCCTCCATCGACACCTCAAATCTTACGTTGGGGATTCCTAATGGCACCAGACGTTGCTTAAGTTCCTTTTCCACAGTTCTCGCCACTTTCTCGCGTGTCTGCGTCAACTGTTTCGCCTTTACCAGACATTCCATGTATGCCCGCTCATATCGCTCCTTAAGCGCATCCAACTCATCCGAACCATTGTCAATAAGACCCAGTTGGTCAGCGATTTTCTGCTTGAGTTCATTCAGTTCTTCTATCGAACCGAGGTGATACTTCTGTTGCAGAGCATACAACCTATCCAGCCTGCCGTTGATTTCCTCCAACAAGGCAGGATTGAACTCAATCTTCTCTCCTCCCCCATTGATTTCGTCGGCTATATCTTTGATTTCGATATAAGCACTTTCCACACGCGCAGCCAGTTCCCGAGCTGGCGCATATACCGATTCTATCGAATTCAGATTGGAAGCGATGTTCTTCAGGATAGACGCCACATTGTTGTCTTCGTCAGCCAGCACGTTATTCGCATCAAAGAGCACCTGCTTTATCTCTTCTGCATGAGCCAGAATCTCACTGTCTTGCTCCAACTGCTCCTGCTCGCCTTCTTTGAATTCATCCTTGGCCAACTCCTGATATTGGAAACGCAGAAAATCTTCATTCTGCCTATCTCTTTCTATCTGCTGAGTCAAGTCATCCAACTCACGCTTGCACTTTTTCTGCTCTTCGTATGCCTCGGCAAACGCACGACGCACCTCGCCGTTCTTGGCCACCACGTCCACAATGCCGAGCATAAAATCATCCTTCTGCAAGAGCAGGTTCTGGTGCTGACTGTGTATGTCTATCAAGTGCTCGCCCAATTCCTTGAGAACAGCGATCGATACAGGTGAATCATTGACAAAAGCCCTGCTCTTGCCATTGGCATTGATTTCCCTTCTCAGGATGCAGTCCTGTGCATCATAGTCTATATCATTGTCAGAGAACAGACGCTCCAGATGACTGTCAGCCAAATCAAAATGTGCCTCAATGACACACTTCTTTTCGCCGTTCTTTATCTGCTTGACATCAGCACGATTTCCCAAAAGCAGACCCAATGCGCCTAAGATAATGCTCTTTCCCGCTCCCGTTTCTCCAGTGATTACCGAGAAACCTGGATAGAAATCAATGTCAAGCTGGTCTATCAGCGTAAAATCCTTTATATATAAATGTCTTAACATTATTCCTTAATTTTATCCCATGCCGCATTCTGACTGGCGTTGATACCAAACAGAATGTCGTATACTGTTTCCTTCTCCTTGGGCGTTCCCTTACCTTTATATATATTGGCAATTTCATCCCGCTTATAGTCCGCCCATATCTGCGGAACAAGACTCAGCGGCTTGTTATCATGACTGTTCTTCAACAGCTCCATCGCCTTAGTTATATTGGCACGCCCTCGCTCCGCATTGCCAGCCATCTCGTCAAGCCCGGTACGGTAATAGTCATACTGAAACTGTCGGAACGGGCGCATACCTCCATCCAGATAATCATTGATAAAGGCATACCTGTTTCGGCTGTCATCAAAGGCTTTCCATCCGGGATAATTCAGATTTTGCGCACTATTGGCAACATTCATACACTGTTGCAGCACCTCGTCACCACCCATGGCAGCAAAACTGTCGAGATTGATACCGATTATCAGATAAGCATAATAGGCAAACAGCGCAGTAAGTTGATTGTCAATATTGTCTGGAGTGAAGACAATTTGATCAAACTGGGCATATTCGAAGTTGAAGTTGTTGTCAGTATTGTTATAAAGAGTGGTAGTGTAAGCCGAATTATATACCGGACGATTGGCTTGTATCAGCGCCTTGCAAGTGAAGATATTCGACGAAGCGTCATATTTGGTTACAGTGATGTTGAAATTGCATACGATACGCTCATTCTTCTGAAAATGCAGATTGGTCCATTGCCGCTCATTGACAAATTGCTCCAACTGCTTCTGCAATTCATCAAACACACTGGCATCCGTTCCCTGTATCTGCGAACGGTTGATGGTTATCTTGGCATTGAGTTCCTGAGCCTTTGCCGGCATTGCCGCCAGCATTATCATGATGTAGCCCATCACCATCACGCCTTTCATCCAGAAGCGATTTCTCCGCGTAAATGTCCGTATCAATATGCCGAGATTACTGCCCACTATCCTTTCTTGTTCATAAATTCACGCATACGGATACGCGTGAGCACTTGCTTGGTGTTGTTCGTAAAATCAGACGACAGCATCCAACTGTAATAACCAGGGTCCTTGCGCAGCACATCTGTCACATACCAACCCTTGTACTTACCAAAATTGAAAGCCTCCTGCTTGCGCGGATTGCCTTCACCATCGAGCAGCGGCTTGCCATTGGCATCGACCATATCCTTCCACACGATTCTGCCTGCAAAGTCCACATTGTCATTCGATTTTGACAGGGCTGCCAACTCATCCATATCGTTGTGCAACACCTTTTCAGGGTCATCGGCGGTCTCTGGATTATACTTGTCCAACTGAGCCATCAGCACCCGATAGGTAGCCTCGGTGTCATTATCGGCACGATGCGGAGGGAAATCATCCTCCATCTTGCGACCGCAATAGAACTGATAGGCAGCAGCCAGACTCCTACGCTCCATTCTGCAGAAGATGCTGTGCGCATCTATCAGACGGACCTTGGAGAAGTCAAAGTCCACGCCCGCACGAAGGAACTCCTCGGCAAGCATGGGAATATCAAAAAAGTTTGAGTTGAATCCGGCAAAGTCACATCCCGCAAACGCATCTTTCAGATTGGCTGCAATCTCCTTGAAAGTCTTGGCTTCCTTCACCATCTCATTGGTAATGCCCGTAAGCGCTACCACCTCATCAGGGATTACCCGCTGAGGATTGACAAAGATATTATTTCGTTCTTCCCGTCCATCCGGCGTCACCTTGATATACGATATCTGGATGACACGGTCTTTTACAATATCCAAGCCGGTAGTCTCCAAATCAAAGACTACCAGCGGTTTTGTGATATTAAGTTTCACTATTACTATATATTATAGTGGGTTCTGAATATTAGTTTGCATCGTTCAGCAACATCGGCATGAGCAGCATCAGCACATCCTCATTCTCGGGCTGTTCTGTAGGTACAATGATACCGGCACGGCTGGGATCAGCGAGTTCCACCGTAACCTGCTCACTGTCCAGATTGCTCAGAATCTCTGTCAGCGAACTGCCCTTGAATCCTATGCTCATCTTCTGTCCTGCATAGTCACAGAGGATAGTCTCACGAGCCTTGGTTGCATAGTCTATATCCTCAGACGAGATAACCAGACTGCCTGCGTCCAACTTGAACTTCACCAACTGGCTGCTCTTGCTACCAAAAGGCAATACGCGCTTGAGAGCACTCAGCAGAGCCTTTCTGTCTATCGTAAGTTGATTGGGGTTGGCTACAGGTATCACCGAGTTGTAGTTGGGGTAACGTCCCTCTATCAGTCTGCATGTCAGCACGCCCTCGTCGAAGGTTACCTCGGCATTTCGTCCATCAAACTTGATGACGACATCACTGCCATCCTTGCCCAGCACACTTCTCAACAGGTTGGCTGGCTTTTTCGGGAGAATAAAGGCGGCAGGAGAATCACTCTTCACCATGAAGTTCTTGTTACGCACCAACTTGTGTCCATCACTGGCGACGATAGCCAACGCATCCGGAGTCAGGTCAAAGTAGATACCATTCATCACCGGACGCAGCTCATCCTGCGCAGTGGCAAATATCGAACGGTTTATGTTGGCAGCCAGCACGCCCGAATCAATCGTGATTACATTGACATTCTCAGGCATCGTCAGCATCTTGGGATATTCTGCAGCGCCCATGATGGTAAAGTTATATTCACCGCCTTGATATATCACCTTGATTGTAGCCAGTTCGGTATCAACGACTACAGTCAGAGGCTGCTCGGGCAGCTCTCTCACAGCGTCAAGCATGGTCTGGCTCTGAATGGCAAAAGCCCCTTCTCCAGAGTTACTGTCCAGTGCCACAGTAGACTTCATCATGTTTTCGCTGTCCGACGAAGTAATCGTCAGCGAACCATTGTTCACCTCAAACAAGAAACATTCCAGTATAGGGAGTGAGTTTTTACTACTGATAACCTTTGCCAGGGTTTGTAAACGGCTGCTAAGAGCGTTGCTTGATATTGTAAATTCCATGCCTATATTATTTATATGGTTTTTAATTGAATATAGGCACAAAAATACAAAAAAGCTGCTTGCGGTGCAAAAAAATAGGCAAATATTTTCGTCTTTCTCATAAAATTTAGTAATTTCGCGGAAGATAATAATCTCGAAAACAAATATATAATTATAAAATGGAACTACAAGGTAAGGTAATCGCAGTGCTGCCCGCACGCAGCGGCGTTTCAGCACGTGGAGAGTGGAAGAGTCAGAGTTTTGTAATCGAAACCCACGATAGCTTCCCTCGCAAGATGGTATTCGATGTATTTGGCGAAGAGCGTCTCACTCGTTTCAACATACAGTTAGGCCAGGAGGTCAATGTTTCTTTCGACATTGATGCTCACGAGTATAATGGCCGTTGGTTCAACAATATCCGCGCATTCGACGTTCGCTTGGTCGACCCCAACACCGTTAGCGCAGCCCCTGCAGCCCAGGCCGCTCCCGCAGCGCCTCAGCAGCCCGCCAACGCCCCATTCCCACCCCAGCCCGAGCAGAGCAACAGCGATGACGACCTGCCATTCTAATGACAGAACCCATATCATGAATATGATGACAACTCCCAAGGCCCATTAGGACTTTGGGAGTTTTTCTTTTCACGCCACAAGAGCCCGAACCACCGTCCCTCACGAGCCTCTCATACCCAGACAAGATAACCCCCATAAGAGCATATCTTCTACGATATCTTTCACCACCTGCACTTTACAAGGAAACACCATAGATTCCCCCACCCATGCAGAGAGACACATATATAATAAGGTATATAGAGCATCTATGCAGGTTCGGAATACGACGAGTCTCATGCTCCATCCACCCCACACATCCAGAATGTGAACCACATCAGGTTGGCATTCTCGCCCCTTGGGGAGAGTTAGAAAGGGGCACCACAAGCAGCTATTTTTTCACCGCCAAAGGCGGACTTTTAGAACGGCCGACGGCCGCTTTTTGAACCGTGGTGGCTGTTGTCGTCATGCAATGCATGACATTGGTGATGACGGTGATGACAAGAAGGAAAACTTGTTTTCTGACTGGCGTCACCATCAGCCCCAATAAGGCGAAGCCGACAACAGCCACCACGGCTTTTTGTCTTTATCTCCATCCCTTAATAGTTAAAGCAAACAGAGGTAAAAACATGGAAACTCTCCCACAAGCACCACCATTTACAGCGTTGTCGACAGAACGGAGCTCTATCACACCACCCACCCCATCATTTCACCAATAACTATGCGTAACTCACCAAGTTAGCATTCTCGCCCCCTTGGGGAGAGTTAAAGAAGGACTCCACATGCAGCTATTTTTTCACCGCCAAAGGCGGACTTTTTGAACGGCCTGCGGCCGCTTTTTGAACCATGATGGCTGTTGTCGTCAGGCAATGCATGACATTGGTGATGACGGTGATGACAAGAAGGAAAACTTGTTTTCTGACTGGCGTCACCATCAACCCCAATAAGGCGAAGCCGACAACAGCCACCACAGCTTTTTGTCTTTATCTCCATCCCTTAATAGTTAAAGCAAACAGAGGTAAAAAACATGGAAACTCTCCCACAAGCGCCACCATTTACAGCGTTGTCGCCAGAACGAAGCTCTATCACACCCCCCATCATTTCACCAATAACTATGCGTAACTCACCAGGTTAGCATTCTCGCCCCTTGGAGAAAGTTAGAGAGGGGCACCGCAAGCAGCTATTTTTTCACCGCCAAAGGCGGACTTTTTGAACGGCCTACGGCCGCTTTTTTGAACCATGATGGCTGTTGTCGTCATGCAATGCATGACATTGGTGATGACGGTGATGACAAGAAGGAAAACTTGTTTTCTGACTGGCGTCACCATCAGCCCCAATAAGGCGAAGCCGACAACAGCCACCACGGCTTTTTGTCTTTATCTCCATCCCTTAATAGTTAAAGCAAACAGAGGATAAAAGACCTGGAAATATCCCCCCACAAGCACCACAATTTACAGCGTTGTCGCCAGAACAAAGCTCTATCACGCCTCACACCCCACCTTTTCACCAATAACTATGCGTAACTCACCAGGTTAGCATTCTCGCCCCTTGGGGAGAGTTAGAGAGTGGCTTCCACAAGCAGCAGCAACGCTGTAAGTGTTGCGTTTCCCCAGCCCAGGGTTGCGGGCGAAAGCACGCTACCCTGGGTACACGCCCACCCCACCATCATGGCTACGCTGTAAGTGTTGCGCTTAGCCGAAGGCGTTACCCGCAATGGGCAAACAACCCAAAGATTTCGGTATCAGACCGAATTTCGCTACAAAAGATTTTGGTATTAGGGCATAAATCCACAAAAAAGATTTTGGTATCAGACCATATTTTGCCATGATAAATTTTGGTATCAGGGATTTTTCATGTAACTTTGAGGGCAAAAAGGGAATTATGTCAGATGTAATATTCAAGCGTAAAATCTATTCCAAACTAAAAGAATGGAAAGAGACATCTAAAGGCAAAACAGCCTTGCTTTTAGAGGGAGCAAGGCGTATAGGTAAGTCTACCATTGTGGAAGAATTCGCTCAAAAGGAATACCGTTCATACATTTTGATAGACTTCAATGAAGCCTCAAAAGAAGTCAAGGGACTCTTTGACAACTTGATGGACATAGATTATATTTTTTTGTTCTTGCAGAATATTTATAAGACCACATTGTACGAAAGAGAGTCTGTGATAATCTTTGACGAAGTACAACAATGCCCTAAAGCTCGACAAGCAATCAAATACTTGATAAAGGATGGCAGATATGATTATATTGAAACAGGTTCCCTTATAAGCATTCGAAAGAATACCAAAGATATTAGCATACCCAGTGAGGAATATCGACTTGAGATGTTCCCAATGGACTATGAAGAGTTTCGATGGGCAATGAGTGATGAGACAACAATGCCACTGATGCGTAAGTTCTTTGAAAAGAAAATGCCATTAGGCGATGGCTTAAATCGTCAGAAAATGCGCGAATTGAGATTGTATCTGTTGGTTGGAGGAATGCCACAAGCTATCAACGCCTATTTAGATACAAACAATTTGCAGCAAGTTGATATGGTAAAACGACAGATTGTACAACTGTATGCAGATGATTTTAGAAAAATAGACCCTACGGGGAAAATTTCGAAACTATTTATGGCTATACCCTCACAGCTAAGCCGTAATCTGTTGCGCTACCAACCCACACCTGTAATTGGGAAAACGGGCGCTGACAAAATCGACGAGATGATTCTTTGCCTGGAAGACAGCAAGACTGTCAACGTGGCTTATCATGCAGATGACCCCAATGTTGGAATGTCATTGACAGCCGATTATGGAAAATATAAATTATATATAGGTGATACAGGATTGTTTGTGACAATGGCATTTTGGGATAAGGATTTTACGGAAAATATCATATACCAGAAACTGCTCAATGACAAATTGTCAGCCAATCTGGGATATGTATATGAAAATCTAATTGCACAAATGCTTCGTGCATCTGGCAACAAACTGTTTTACTATACCTTCCCCAAAGACGACACCCATTCTTATGAGGTAGACTTTCTCTTGTCGAGAGGCAACAAACTTTGCCCCATTGAAGTAAAATCGTCTGGATATAAGACTCATGCATCGTTAGATGCTTTCTGCCTCAAATATTCAGATAGAATAAACCAGCCATATCTACTTTATACGAAAGATTTTCATAAAGACGGGAACGTGCTGTTAGTACCAGTTTATATGACCCCATTGCTATAAAGCTAAAATTCCAATATAATCAACGCCGAACAGAAGGTGAGAGCGGCCACTTTGGGGAAGGACCACAACAGGTTGGCATTCTCGCCCCTTGGGGAGAGTTAGATAGGGGACTCCACAAGCAGCTATTTTTTCACCGCCAAAGGCGGACTTTTTGAACGGCCAACGGCCGCTTTTTGAACCATGATGGCTGTTGGCGTCATGTTATGCATGACATTGGTGATGACGGTGATGACAAGGAGGAAAACTTGTTTTCTGACTGGCGTCACCATCAGCCCCAATAAGGCGAAGCCGACAACAGCCACCACGGCTTTTTGTCTTTATCTCCATCCCTTAATAGTTAAAGCAAACAGAGGTAAAAAACAGGGAAGCTCTCCCACAAGCACCACCATTTACAGCGTTGTCGCCAGAACGGAGCTCTATCACACCACCCACCCCATCATTTCACCAATAACTATGCATAACTCACCAGGTTGGCATTCTCGCCCCTTGGGGAGAGTTAGAGAGGGGCTTCCACAAGCAGCAGCAACGCTGTAGGTGTTGCGTTTTCCCAGCCCAGGGTTGCGGGCAAAAGCACGCTACCCTGGGTACACGCCCCCCCCCACCATCATGGCAACGCTGTAAGTGTTGCGCTTAGCCGAAGGCGTTACCCGCAATGGGCAAACAACCCAAAGATTTCGGTATCAGACCGAATTTCGCTACAAAAGATTTTGGTATTAGGGCATAAATCCACAAAAAAGATTTTGGTATCAGGCGGTAATTTGGCAAAATAAATTTTGGTATTAGGCTTTTTTTACCGCCAAAGGCGGACTTTTTGTACGGCCGACGGCCGCTTTTTGAACCGTGACGGCTGTTGTCGTCATGCGAAGCATAGCGTTGGAGGTATTGGTGACGACAAAGAGAAAAACTCGTTTCCCGTCAGGCGTCACCAACAACTCCAACAAGGCGAAGCCGCCAACAACCACAACGGTTTTTTGTGTCTATCACATCCTTTAATAGATGTAGCAAATAGAGAACAAATGGCAAGAGACTTTTCCCTCAACCAGTTTCCGCGGGAACGTTCCACTATGCCTTTCGGACGCCCACAAGCAGCAGCCACTCAGAACCGAAGGTCACCGACGCTGTACGACGCGGAAAGATAATGTCGTTGCGTTTAGCCGAAGATGTCACCCGCAGTTGACCTGCTGTTTCATGTATAAACCCGGATCGGTCATTAGGACTTGCTTGGATCTGGCTCTTTTGGAAGAGTGGATTTTGTATGGTTTTTAATGAGTAATAGCGAGCTGTTGCGAATTAAAAAACAAGCAAGAGACGCCTTATAAAAGACAAAAGACTGCAGGCAGTCATGAAATAACACACCTAACGGCCTAATGACCGTTTTGGGATAAATCGCAACACTTACAGCGAAGCCAAGAAAAAGCGCGGAAATTCGGATGATTCCCAACGTATTGCGACCCACATAAACGCATAGAGCCGGACTCCCATACTATGGAAATCCGGCTCTATGCACCATTCTATTGGACACATATACGGCAACAACTATTCGTCGTCACCCGACTCATCCGCAAACAGCAGATGCACCCGCCGCTTATCGCTCAATTCTATCAGAAGCTGCATGTGCTCATCATCCAGTTTGCCGGCCTTCATCTGTTTCTTGTTATACTTCCACCAGTTCAAAAGGCCACGCTTGTCCGCCTTCTTCTTGTTGGGTAGTTGTCCATGTTCCTCAACATAAGCCAATAGCTCCTTGTAACTTTCCTGCCAATTGGCCTCACGCTTTGTCATATTCTCCATAATCTCTGCTTTAACACAGCAAAAGTAACAAGTTCCATCGACACCGCCAAATATACTGTCCACCTATTTATATATATAGCACGAATTACCTGCAACCGCCTATCACTACAACTCAATTATTTCTTTAGCGCTTCGAGAGCAGCTGCCGCATCTTCTTTGGCAATCTGCATACAACGAGCCACATACTCAGCACTTATCAATTGCATGGCTCCAGAACGATGCTCCATTTCTACAAAATCACTTACCCGTTTTACCAATTCTTCCATAACATCCTTAATCACAACAATTATAACGCCAAACGTAGAGAACTTAGGTTCAATCTACAGCTTCCATTAATATTCTCACCGTTCTGTGAGAATAACCTTAAATGTCTGGAATATGAGTTTAATATCATACCAAAACGAGCTATGCTTCACATATTCCAAATACAGCTTTATCTTCTCCTGCATGATTACACGAATATAGTAATCTTCTGGATTTTCAGCCTTTTCCATAAGTTCATTTTCGTTACGGAACTTGATGCTTGCCGGATCAGTAATACCTGGACGGACATCTAACACATGCATTTGTTCAGTCGTCCAGTAATTTACATAGTGGCGCACTTCCGGACGCGGGCCCACCAAACTCATGTCACCAACAAATACGTTTATTAACTGTGGTAGCTCATCAAACTTATATTTACGTATAAAATAACCAGAACGTGTCACGCGAGGGTCCCGACCGCCAATGGTCACCAACGAGCCCTTGTCCGCTCCTATACACATGGAACGGAACTTATATATTCGGAAATCCTTATTACCTCTTCCCACGCGCACTTGCCTATAAAAGACCGGACCTTTGGAATCCAGTTTAATCCATACCGCCAATATCAAAAACAACGGACTCAATACAATCAAGCCACACCCAGAAGCAACGATGTCAAATAGTCTTTTCATATATATAGGATAAAATAAGCCCGAAGATCAAGATATTATACCTCTATCTTCGGGCTTTTGTATTAATTACAATTCAGATACTATCTCTACGAAATTATCAATCACATACTCCACATCCTCATCAGTCATTTTGGTATTCAGTGGCAGTGTAATCTCATTCTCAAACGCATGGAAAGCATTGGGGAAATCCTTGATGTCAAAGCCCAACTTCTTATAGGCCGTCATCATAGGCAGAGGCTTATAGTGTACATTGGTTGCAATACCCCGCTCTGCCATCTTTTCTATCACCAGGTTCGCTTCCTCACGCGTCTTGCCGAGCAGACGCACCAGATACAGATGGCCAGACGATGTATAGTCCTCAGTATAATGCTTCAGCACAGCCACATCAAGTCCCGCAAAAGCCTCATCATAACGAGCTATCATCTGGCGGCGACGCGCCAGCATACCCTCATAGCGATCCATCTGCACCAGTCCGATAGCAGCCACCACGTCAGTCATATTACACTTATACCATGTACCAATGATATCATACTCCCAGGCGCCGAGCTTGGTCTTCGCCAGCGCATCCTTGTTCTGACCATGCAGACTCAACAGCTGCGCCTTGCGGTAAAGGTTCTCATTCCAGGTCTCGCCCACTATCTCTGGCACACCGCTGAAGGTATTGTCCTCATTCTTGTCCAAATCTTTCACCACCAGTTCATTGCCGAACGGCAGATTCCACGACAGCGCACCGCCCTCAGCAGTAGTCAGATTCTTTACGGCATGGAAAGAGAACGATGAGAAGTCAGCTATCGAGCCCACCATCTTTCCCTTGCGCGAAGCACCAAAGGCATGAGCTGCATCGCAACAGATGGCAACACGACCAATCATCTTCTGCAAGTCAGTCTTAGGAGTGAAGATGTCCTTCTTGCGCTCCACTATCTCGAACAGACGGTCGTAGTCACAGGGAATACCGGCCAAATCTACAGGGATAATAGCCTTGGTATTAGGAGTCACGGCCTTCTCCACAGCGTCATAATCCATCTCGAGGCAATCCTTCTGCACATCAACGAAGACGAGCGTAGCCCCAACATGTTCTACCACCGAAGCACTTGCCGTATAGGTATAAGCAGGCACTATCACCTCATCACCTTCGCCTACGCCCAACAGCCTCAGAGCCATTTCGGCACAAGCCGTCTGCGAGTTCAGGCATACAGCCTTGTTCACACCCAAAAATTCGGCCACTTCCTTTTCCAACTTCTTTGTGCGCGGTCCGGTTGTTATCCAACCAGACAAAATGGCATCACGCACTTCTGCCGCCTCTGCCTCCGTCATATCCGGCGGAGAGAAAGGCACATTACGCAATTTCATTGTCATAATATGATTATAAATATCTATTTGTTAAAATTATTTGTTTGGATAATTTCGTTTATCGCAGATTTATTTGTTTGGATAATTTCGATTTTTGATGATTTATTTGTTTGGATAATTTCATTTTGTTATCTTTGCGACTGAAATACAGCAATTAACAAATTAGCAGAAATCGACTATCTTCTGCCATCGCATCTTAATATTCTTCCCATTGAAGTCAAAGCAGGAAACCAAGGTGGAATGAAAAGTCTGTGGGCTTTTATACTGAGAAGCATATCACCGAGGCCATCCGTTGCTCATTAGAGAATTTCAGAGAGTTTTGTTATACTCATAAAGAAGGTAAAGATACCGTTCGTCATGTCAACATATTCCCTCTATATGCTGTTTCGCAGATAATATAATCTACAGCATCTGAAACTATGTAAACTATTCCACATAGTCCAATTTCGCATTCAAGCCATCCACCTTACGTTCGGCCGACCTGCGTCTCTTAACCTCATCCTAAATGAGTATCTGTGTGCCATTTGTAGAATAAATTATAAAGACCTTTGTTACTTGAGAGCTAAGGCATTGCCTCCGTCTATCACTGGAAATAGAACCTTTCCAAATCTTCACTGCCATACATAAGCCAATGTGTAAATTCAGAATCGAAGATACTTCTTCCTAATATAAGCCCTAATTTGAGTGCTTACCGCTATTCTTTTCTTCTTAAGAAACCATACACAAACTGCCACACATAACCTATCATATTATAGTGTGCCACATCTTTGTATTTCCATGAATGTCTGAATGCATTGCCGATAACATGCAGACGCTGATACCATTGTCCTTTGCCACGATTGTAAATAAAAGAATCATCATACAAAGCACTATCTATAGCCCTTTCGGCAAACTCGCTATCAGTAAAAATAGTTTTGTCATGCAATTCCACACCAAGATAATTTACGGCAATAGAATTAAGCACATCTACAAATCCATCCAATCTGAATCTTTTGCATAGCGAATAAAAGCCCATCCACTCCACCTTATCTTGATTAGCTTTAATCCAACAAGCCCAATCCACAAAATGCCGCAGATTAATACCTTCTACCAGAAAATGCGTCAATGAATGATAGAGCATAAACAACCCCTCGGCCTCAACGGGCAACACATAAATGTCAGTTCCTTCCAATCTTTCAAGTTGACTGCAATTCTTTACAGCCTCAACCATGTATTTATGCAGAGCCAAATCCGTACCACCACGACGGGCTGAAGTAAAGTATCGGTGGTTCTCGACTGTCAGATTCCTATAACCAATATGCGAATGTTTATACCATCCATCCTCCACCATCATACCTTTATCACGAGCTATCTCATTTCCCTGCCTATAAGCACAGTTTCCATGTGCATCCATCAAATAGCAGTCAAAGTCTCCAAACTCCCTATGTGCTGGCTTTGGATAATATCTACCATGAGCCAATCCTTTGAAAACGATAGTTTTAATATCATGTTCCTTCCAGAGTTCCACAACTTTCTTTACCCAATCTGTATATTGCGCATTCCTTTTCTCCACAAATACCGTCTGCGCGTACCATTGCATCAATGTCATGCAATCAGGAAAAGAATAGCAAGTCGCATCATTTTGCCTCAATATTTCCAAAGCCTCATATGCCAGCCCGCGCACACCTTGCATTTGTGAAAGATTCATTACACTCTGCCAATCCACATTATTTATCATATCACACGCTCGTCCATTTATGGCAATATCCAACAAGCGCAATAATGTTTCAGCAGACTTATCCATTGTGGTCCTATTCATTGTCTCTTTACATACCACATCTTCTTCCAGCCATTACCAACGACATTCACCAATGTCCAAAATGTTGCCATCACAGGATTCATCTCTTCTGCCACATGAAACAAAGGATAATGTGCCCAAATACGTTTCCATAATGGCTTAGGGGTAATGCTCACCTGACGGCGACGATACTTTGCCAAGTTCTCCTTCAACAAATAGCAAGGAGCTCTTCTGACAACTTTCAGCCACAGAGCTGTATCGTTATTCTTTCTTACATCCTTAATCTGCACCAGTCCTATACGCTCTCTGTCGTACATGACAGCCAAGCATCCTGGCCAGCAGCACATAAACATAGCCAACTTGCTCACTTTCTTGATGCCCGACACATACACGCCCAAGTCCTTGCCGTCCTCACTCATCTCCGTATATTCATGATAAGAGAAAGCATAACCATTCTCCACCATAAACTCCAGTTGATGCTCCAATTTCTCAGGCAACCACAAGTCATCCGAATCAAGAAAGGCAATCCACCTTCCCTTTGCCCTACGCAAAGCATTGTTGCGGGTTATGGCAGCACCAGAGTTCTCAGGATTACATTCATACTTTATACGCTTGTCAGCCTCCATAAACGGCTTTACAACTTCCAACGTATTGTCCTTAGAACAGTCGTCTTGAATAAGAAGTTCCCAGTTTTGGTAAGTTTGACATTGAATACTCTTGATTGTTTCAGCAATAAAGTCTGCACACGCCCAAGTGGGAGTGATGATAGATACTAATCCGTAGTCTTGCATAACTAATACACTTTAATCCAAGAATCATCATATACATCCAATTCACAATCTCTATTTAGCCATGGGAATGGAGCATATACACGATTTACATATTTATTTAAAAAAGCTCCCCACCAGCTGAACGAGCTATTCGCTATTATCAAGTCCTTACAGTAAGTCATCAAGAACATATCCCAACAACTGTTTTTACCTGTATTGCCAGTAACAAAAATCATTTCTTGACCTTGCGTCAGTGGAGCTAAGTTCTCACGACACCATCGCATATCATTAGAGAAAATATAGAAACAATGCTTTTTCCCATCTGATAGAACATCCTTGATTGCTTTCTTATAATAATCCACACCACATATACCACGGAATTCCGGTTCGTTCAGATAATCTCCTCTGCGAACATGTATGCCTACCGATTCTGTTCTCTCTATTTCCTTTATTAATCCTGCATTGTACTCGTTAGGTTCAGATTGGTTATACACCTCCTGCAATTCTGTCTTGATTTCCGTAAAGTGGTGTGCTGACTGCCAGTAGCCTTCGTAATAGCAGTCACCTTTACGCTCAAGAGCTTCCTTGTCGAAGGTATAGTTCATGCTATATGGCGGCATATATTCCGTCTTACGCAAGGGCAAGAGTTTGCGACCAATGCGCGAGAGCACATAGTTCGGAATCCAATAGGATATCTTAGCCAATTGCCAGAATCCTGCTATTGGCAGATTTGCCTTGGGGAACACCTTATCTATCTCATAGCCATTATGCAGGTTTATTCCCTTGAATTTCTTGAAGAAGATGGTGTGATAATGTTGTGTGTCAATATACACCTTTTCTTCCGGATGCCTATGCTGCAAAGCCATGGCAAAGGCGTATTGGAACATTTGGTTACCTAAACCACCTGTTATGTTAACGATTTTCATATTAAAGGTAATCTCCTAAAATATCAAAATTGTACCACCCCAGCTAAGACCAACGCCAAAGCCGGTTACCATTACTTTCATTCCTGGAGTTATCTTGCCAGCATCCAGATTCTGTTTCAAACCAATCATCACAGTCGATGATACGGTATTACCCGTCTCCTCAAGGTTCACATAAAACTTATCCTTTGGCAACACGCACACCTTGCGGATAGTGTTGAGCATGAACTTGTTTGCCTGATGGAAGACGTAGTAATCCACATCATCCTTCTCCATCTGATTCTTCTCCAAAATTTGCTTCATCATAGCAGGTACTGCATCAAGTGTAAAGTTAAAGATGGCTGAACCGTTCATATAGAGATAGTCATCATAACGCTCGTGTCCGTCCTCGTCAACTACCACACTGCCAGTAGCCTGTTTGCAACGAGCTGCACCTGTCTTAACGGTAAGGTGTTCAGCACCAGAACCATCAGTACCCAGCACACACTGGCCAATCTCAGCGATTCCCTCAGTTGAAATCAGACAAGCAGCTGCACCATCACCAAAGATGGAACGATTGCTCTTGTCTGATGGATGGAGGTACTTCTGATAGGTTTCTGCTGTCAGTACGAGTACGTTCTTTGCAAGACCGCTATCCACAAAACTCTTAGCCATTGCCATACCATACACGCAACCAGAGCAACCAAGATTGTAGTCGAATGCACCAGCTGATGTAGGGATACCAAGACGGTTCTGGAGTATGCAAGCGGTTGAAGGGAGGAAGTAATCTGAAGACTGTGTGCAAAGCATCACAAAGTCGATGGTCTTTGGATCTATGCTGTATTCCTCAAACAGCTTGCGAGCTGCTTTCTCTGCCATATCGCCAGCTGTCTCATCAGCAGCTGCCAGATGGCGAGAGTTCACGCCCACCTTAGCCGCTACCTTATCCACACTCCACTCAGGAAACTCCTGAAGCAGTTCTTCGTTGGTTATCACACGCTCGGGGAGGTAGTAACTGATACCTTTAATAAATGCCATATTTGTATATCGTTTTTAATTATTATCTTGTCCAGTGTCCTGGGAATACTTTCAAATTTAGTGTATCAGCAATCTCTTTCAACTTTGCCTCATTTTCTAAAGCCAAAGCCTTTTTGCTCGTTGGCCATTTTGTGAAAACCTTGGCAAAGGGAATGTAAGAGTCGCCTGTAAATATTTTATCTTCGATGATGAATGATAGGCAATCTTCAGAATGACCTGAAGTTGAAAGGACCTCCACCATCATATCATCTATCGTGTGTTTGCCTTCCTCCAATATCACCACATTCTCATCTTTAGTGAAACAGAATGAATACTCTGGGATAATGTACGAAAGGTTGAGATGGTCATCATGCAAACCCTCAAACGTCTTTTGCGAACAATAGACTTTCGCGTGAGGGTATCGATTCAACACCTTCTCAATTCCATAGATATGATCCTGATGGCAATGAGTAAGGAAAACACCTTTCAACTCTCTATCACCAAGAGCCTCAATAATCTTTTCGGAATCTCCACAATCCACAAGGTATCCGTCAAAGAGATACGTTGCAGATTGTAGAAGATCGTTTTCTATTCTTATGGTGTTCATTAGAGCTTAATTACCCCCCCCCAGATATCTTAATGTTAGATCCGGTCATCCAACCGCTTGCATCACTCAGTAAATAGATAGCAAGGTTGGCAATGTCCTCTGGGGTTCCATAACGTTTGAGAGGATAGCGTTTTTCGTCCTCTTGCAAGTCTTCGCGTGTTACGCCATCCTGCAGAACGAGGTCTGTCCATACCATTGCAGGACAAATGCAGTTAACACGAATAAGGCGAGGTGCAAGTTCCTGAGCTAGGCATTGAGCATAAGAAATGATTGCGCCTTTTGATGCACTATATACACCATTGCCCATTGAAGGACTCCATGCTGCAATACTTGCAATATATACGATTGAAGCAGCCTTGTTTATCTTCTTGTTCTTCAAAAGAGAAGCCTGAAGGAGCACTGGTGCTTCAAAATTAGCATTCATTGTATGATCGATAGCTTCTTGGTTGATGTCCTTGCAAGCCACACGACTGCCAACTCCTGCACACTGCACAAAGCCATCAAGTTTTGGGAGCTGGCTGACAAGGGTCTGGATATCCTCTGCTTTTGTCAGGTCAGCAGAGATGGCCTTGTGGTCGCCCTCGGGCATTTGATTCAATGTCTCGTTCAGACGCTCAACATTGCGACCGGTAACGATAACTGTTGCACCCATCTTGGCGCAGGCAAGGGCGATGCCCCTACCTATGCCAGATGATGCACCAGTAACAAGAATCTGTTTGCCAGCGAGGGTAAACGGATTGAATTGTTCCATGGTTGTCTTACTTGTTGTTGATGAGATTGAATACATCCTCCACAGTCACACAAGCCTTGAGCTCAGCACCCGTGATTGACTTGCCATACTCAGTCTTAGCGAGAGCAATTACGCTCATACCAACGAGTGAAGACCACTCATCAAGGTCATGAAATACGGTAGATGCTGTGATTTCAGATGCATCAGTGTCATCAAACTGCTCAGCGAAGTTCGCTACAAATTCATTTAATTCCATTGTTGTTTTGTTTTTTAATTAATAATATGTGAGTTTTCTATTTGCAAATAAGACCAGTGAAAGCCTTTATCTCTTTGATGTGATCAAGGAAATACTTCTTGTAGTTTTTTTCAAGGAGATCGAGAGGGAGACGTTCTTCTTCAGGATAAAGAGCTTTTTCGTGCTCAATGATTTCTTCGGGGGTAAAGCGGAATGCTATAACCTTTGCAGGGTTACCTGCAACTACTGCATAAGGTGGAACTTTTACGCTGCGTATCACTGAACCTGCGCCTATTATAGATCCTCGACCGATATAGGCTCCTGCCAATAAGGTGACATTAGAAGCAATCCACACATCTTCATCTACAATAACATCTTTTCCTTCAAGATTATTATTTCCTTCATTCTTAAACCAATCGCCCAATGCCCCAATATGGTTTCCCGTTATTACAGTTAAACCAACAGCTGCCCCCGAATTATTCTTCATAATGAATTTACCCGGTGTACAAAAAAGTGTATTATTCCAATCTATATTACAATTATCACCTAGGAAAATATTCTCTAAAGTATCTGCTGCCACTATTGATGGTGTATGGATGTGACTATTCGTCCCGAGATGTCCTTTTGGCAGTCTTTTTCGAATTACATATCTCAATGCAAAAGCGTAAATATCACGCAGAAAAACGCCTATTCGGGTGTTGCTATTTCTTAAACTACTCATAATCAAAATACAGATTAATTACGTTTCGTAAACATTTTGAAAAGTTCAACATGTCTTCTTTATTTATTCTTGTATTATCAGAATATCCCTCTGATAACTTTGCGACTATAGAATTAGCTGCTTCAACCGGATCACGACTAATTATTAGGGAGTTATTCAGTCCCTCTAACTGTTTTTCAGCATCTCCTACTTTTACACTAAAAACAGGCTTATTTAAAGACAAAGCTTCTCTTATAATATTAGGAGATCCTTCTTCGTCCGATGTAAGTAAGATACAATCACTTGCGTTTATGTATACAGGAACCTCTTTGGGGTCAACACCACATAAGATGAGCATCTTGTAGTTTGGGACAAGATCTACTATCGCTTGAGCAATGTCTCTTCTTTTTATTGTGGTGTTGTGAACATCTGAAAATAGTATATAGTTTCCATGCTCAAGTGATAACCTATCCTGCGCCTCTTTTTTATCCATTGGAGTAAACAAATTGTAGTCTACACCAAGTGGTTGAACAAATGATTTCTTTTTCAATATTCCTCTCAAAAAAGAAGGAACATAGTCTTCCATTTCTTTTGCGACAAATCCACACTTGCTATAACACAAGATGGATATAAAAGACGCATATTGGTTTAATTTAATTCTGATCTTCTCTCCCAAAGATTTAGAGGTTTTGATCGCCTTTGCATGAATATCCGTTCCGTGGAATGTGATAAATTTAGGCCTTTGGATACCTAATAATAAGAACCAGGTTAATAACGCATACATCCCACCAAAATGAACATGAATGATATCTACACTTTTTGCTAACGACCTTAATTCTAAAGCAACCTTTAATGGCTGATGACATCGACGCATTTTTACTTCTTCAATTCTATCATCATCCAAAAGAGCATCTCTCATTCTAAGCATGATTGGATTGCCAACAAATGGCTCAACCATACCTTGATTAGACAACAGTAGTATTTTCATAATTATTCTTTTATTTTTTGAATTGATTTCTTCACGAATGCTAATCCTTTGCATAAAGGATTCTTTTGCTGTCGTGTCCACAGCGTTGCATAATCATCGAAAATTCGTTCTCCCGTAAGTTGATACATAGCTTGCATCTGAGCTATATGAAGATTATGATAAAATGGGCTGGCTATCAATCCATCAAGACTATACATGCTCCAATAACCACACTTGAACTTTGGCAGGATTTTTACAAGTGTTCTCAAAGTATTATCCAAAGCCCGCTTATACTTTTCCTCTTTATAGGTAGCTAATACATAATCATACAATCCCCACCAAGAGAAAATAAAACCATTCATCACCACATTCTTAAAGGTATATTCCATAAGAAAGCTATCTTCACCTTCATATTTGGTTGTTCCTCCCTCTTCCAATGGCAAAAGCATGAAGTCTATCGCTTTCTTTGCAGCATCCATATAATCTTTCTTGCCTGTATAAACAAAGGCCCTAACCAGTAGTGAGGTAGCTTCTCCTTGTGCCATCGCTCCGTATGGAGTTTTGGGGCAATAATGTGAGAAATTATTCCAACGTCCTTTGTCGTCTTGATGTTCCAACGTCCATTCTACACATTGTAGGAATTTTCTTTCATACCTTTTTTCCTTAGTTAAAAGAAACAAGTCATAGCATCCAAGACCATATTGAAAGATTGCTACGGGGAAATAAGTAAACTTGCCATTCTCCAAATTTAGTTTTGGAAGTTCTGTATTGTCCAACAGTTCTGGCATTTTTGTCACTTTTTCCATCATATTGTTATAGTACCCACGTATTTCATCTTTCGCAAAGCACTTACCTATATCTTGATTAACATGCCACACACTCTTGCCTGTGAGCATCAGATACCAACGTTTAATTTGATACATCGATAAAGCCATTATAATAGTTTCATATATGTGAGGCCATCCTCACCTCTTGTCCTGTAGATATCGAAGCCATTACGTTCGTAATAGCGTCGTGCCCGCAGGTTGCCTGTCTTTACAGATAGCAGACATAGCTTACGCCCATGAGTCTTCATAGCATCAAGATATGCTTCCATCATTGATTGAGCATATCCTTTGCCACGACCCTCAGGTATGACACATACAGAGAGAAGATCGCCTCGCTGATTATTTAATATGTGTTCATTTTTGTCATTTACTATTGTCCAGTCACTCTGCGATGGCTTATGTTTGAAGCGTGCCAACATCTTGTTCCATGTCTGCTTATTGCCACTCAACATCAGTAGTAAAGTCTTCCACAGCACCTTAAATCTGTTGTGTTTCATAAAATTCTGCATTTGGTCATCCTTATCCATATAGTAACCCATGCAGAACCCTACAATTCCTTTATCTTCATCATCAGCCACCCAGAACAATTCTGGATTGTCGTTTAAATATTCTCGGTAGAAAGATACTAATAAATTACCCCCCCCGATTACATTTTTCAACTTGCACAATTGCGATGAATAGCTATCTGGAAAACAGATACTATGCACCTTTGCAATGGCAGGTAAGTCATGTATTGTTGCTTGTCTTATCATAATTATTTTATTTAAAGCAATTTAACAACAGATCTTTATCAAACAGATTATACTTATTTTCTATATTCTTCAATTTTGCTGCTTTTATCATACAATCAGCCAATGCTTCAGAATCTTCAATGTCACAATAATAGCCATTTTTACCTTCCTGAACAATCTCCTTTATTACAGCTACACATGTAGTACTTGCTACTGGGCGATTAAAACATTGTGCCTCCAACACTACATTAGGGAAGCCCTCCATACGCGAAGGAAGTACAAATACATCACAATGTTTAAGGTATGGATACGGATTGCTTTGGAATCCCCAAAAGGTAAAGTCTTCCAATTCGTTTGCTTTACTTACGAGTTCCTTAGCATATTCGGATGTATTACGTCCTACAATATTCATACATGCATTAGGAATTTCCGATTTTACCTTAGGCCATGCTTTTTCCAAGACATCAATTCCTTTAGAATATGCAATGTTGCAAACATTCAAGAAATTAACCTTTGAAGCATCAAATGGGTCAACACTTCCTTCTGCCGAAGACTTTACATAATCAATATCAATAGGATTGTTGATCGCTACCACTTTTTCGTCTTGCAAGTGATAATACTCTAAAAGTTGATTACGCATCTCGGTGTTCTGAGCAATTACGAATTTTGCAGACTTCAAGAGCCATCTGTTGATGGTCTTGATGATAATCATCTTAATTCCTGTAATACCTTTTGACAGTTTATTCTTGGGCATGTTTGGAATTCGTACTACAATCTGACGTTCCGTCTTTTTTGCTGCAATCATACCAACAATGCTGACATGCTCTCTGCTTGAAAAGTAAATACTATTAGGATGTGATTTCATAAATGCCATCAACTTAGGAATCGCATTCAAAACCCTACCACATTCCAAGCAAGTCATCTTAAATTCTGGTTCTATCCAGTCAAGCATTTCGCCTTTTCGATAGCCAAAGTTTATGAACTCGACATCATGTCCTTCTTTATGTAATAGGCGCGCTATTGTGATAGATACTCTTTCCGCACCTCCTGCTGAAAGATCGGGGAGAAGGAAATAAATCTTCATTATCTTCTATTTTTTAGGAAATGGAAATCGTTTTGTTTGAGTGATTCATAATGAATACAAAATATCATAATCATAAAATATGTATTTTTACTATAATATGAAACAGATCCATAATCTAATACTAAATTTAATAAAATAAAAAGTAAAATTATAATAGAATATGAATTTGTTTTTGCAGAACGCAATTCCAATTTTATAAGTTGGACATAAATCCAGTAAACCAAAACCAGTCCTATAATTCCACCACCAGCAGCAACCTCTGCATAATTACAATGTAGGTAACAGTCGTGACCGGAGTAGTGCAGAGCGAGAATCCTTGGATTACCCATTCCCATTCCTAACAATGGAGTTTCTTTCAATTGATTAAAGCCAATTTGTCTATAATATGCTCGCAATAAAGATGAAGAATCTACGTCACCAACACCTGTAAAAGAGGCTAACAGACCATCCATTCTATCCATAGTTCCTCCAAAGACACCAGATTTGGCTACAAAAAATACAACAAGAAACAAACTAAGTACGGAAAACAATAGTTTTATAATTCTTGTGACGCCATGACTTCGTACAGATGGATTGAAAAAAGATAACACCAACAATCCTATGATTAGCATCACAAGTGCTTTTCTACTTCCTGATCCTGCTACAACCAACAAGCAAGGTAAGCACATTACAACATCAACAATATTCTTGTTAATCTTCCAAAAGAAGTAGCAAAGCAAAATTGAAGTGCTGCAAGTCATTCCAACCACATTCACATTAGCGAAACTGTTCTCAAGTCGCTCACCAGAATCTATTGTATCTTGTAGATTATCAATACCAACAAAAGAAATCGTATATATAGAAAGAAGAAAGCCACTCCACATTACAATTGTGAGAAGTCTTTTTATGTCACATTTGTAATACGCTTCATATAACAGAGTGAATGCCAATAGTAATTCAAAGAGTGTTATGCCTTTCTCAATAGCATATTCTCTTCTTTCTGACCAAATTGCAGAAAGCATACAGAATAAGGCTATTAGCAACATATACTTATGGAATATGCAATAATGTTTAGGTATAAATGAACCATGCTTGCTTGCATGAATAAAATATATAAGAAGTATAATCACTACCATATATATAACACCCATTGAATCGTTAGATAGAATGACAAAGGATACATATAGTAGCATAGTCAACAAATCCATTATCTTGTCAGATATTGACTGTGATTTGGGTAACAAACTTATCATAAACAATTATGTTTTTATAGATTCAAAAAACTTCCCAACTTCTCATCCCATTCTTCAGGAACAAAAGGTAACATACCAGAAGCAGGATAGAAAGTTAGTTCACCAAAATATATTTTGCCTTTCACGTTATACAAATCCACTCGCAAGAATTTAAATCCTTCTGACAATTTTTCTGCTATATCAATCATCTTATTCAGGTTCTCTGGCATCATTTCAATATGATTCGGATCAGGTTCGAGCCCTTTTTCTCCGAATGGCAACAACTGTCCTTCGGGAGAATAATAATTGGCATGATGCTCAACAAACCGTCCGAAATCAATCTTGAAACATTTTACCTTGCCGTTAAAACAGAAAAATTTGTAATCTAGTAAATCAGATATCTTAGCATTTCCTTTAGCTTTACGCTCAGCCATGAACTTCTCAGCTATTATTTTTCGAGGAACATTCAGATAAGGCTTTTCCCTATATGTCTTTCCCGCATTTGAGTGCATTGAAGTCTGCAACTTCTCTATTGCTTTAGCATTATCAAAATGTGTTTTATCTGAGCAAACGAATACACCGCATCCTCCTCCACCATGAGTTGTCTTTAACACGAACTGGTCCGGTAAAGAATCCCAATCTATGTTTTCCACACATTCCCATACACCAAGAGTAGGTATAATGTACTGTTCACCTATTCTCTGTGCCACATAGTCCTTAGCCGCCAATTTGTCCACCATCTTGGTGTACTCAGGCTTGTAGTCATTTACTTTCAACCATTGCAGCTTTTCAGTGAATGTCTTAGGATTTTTCCAGTTTATCCAATGTCCCATTTGACACCTATATCTAAGAGATAGATATAGTTTATCTGGAAGAAAACCCAAAAAGTTCTTTACTATTGAATCACAAAATTGTGCTCTATTATGCAACAAATGATTTAATCCACGTTTTATAGATGGCATAATATAATGATTTATTTGTTTCTTAATGCAAATATAAGTTTATCCCTATGAGCTTCACAATCTACATGATTTAGGATATTGATTGCCTTTTGTCCACTTATAAACTTAGGCAACAATCCTAAAGAAAATAGTTTGTTAAGAATGCGTCCTGAATATGGTTCCATTCTGGACAATTCATTATTCTTGCAATTTTTGTAATACTCTGTAATTTTAGCTCGGAGCGAATTGTTATCAGATATAATCAGGTTTAATTCGGCAATAGTGTTGTCAAAAGCAGTGGTATCCAGCAATTCTATTGTTGGTTTATTGCCATATTGACAGTATGGATATATATTGGAGGTGATAACATCACTAAAAGACAGTTCTACCATATATCCTTCATTCCAAGAACAATCTCTAAGACCTTCTTTGTCGAAGCAGAAATTTCCCAGCCCATAAAAGATAGGTTTTCCTTTATATGTCTCATAACCAGAATAGCAATGCTGATGATGGTTGACCACAGCATCTGCTCCTGCGTCTATAAAGAAACGATATGTTTCTACCATACGAGGTGATGGCAACTGGAACATTTCGTGTCCGCCATGTACAATCACAAGCACATAGTCTGCATTCTTCTTTGCCTCTTGAATGGCATAGAACTGACGAACAGGATTCAATGGATTAGCACCTGGTCCAGTTTCTGTAGCTATCGTAAATTCATGCTCACAACAATTTATTACGGCTAATCTCTTTCCTTTTTTCTCAAGATACAAGACTTTCTCTGCATCGTGCAGATTTTCTCCTACACCAACGATATCCAAACCCTGTGCCTTACAACATTCGACAGACCTATGGAGACCATCAACTCCATAATCAAGAATATGATTATTGGCCATTGTTACGCCAGTGAATCCGGCATAGCGCATAGCCTCAGCTGCTTCTTTGGTGCATCGAAGATTTGGACCACACTTCGGTATTGGTTTGTAACCAGTCTCAACTATTGGACTTTCAAAGTTGACAAAAGAGAAGTCTGCCGACTTTATTATTTCTCGTACATTTTCAGAGAATACCTCAGAAAATTTCTTGTCTTCTATTTGTTTGGCAAGTCTTGCACGTGGAGCAAAATCGCCAGCTATTAGTATTTTCATTTTCGCAGTATTTTGTGTAGTTTACTCATAATGGATTGATATGCACCTTCTTTATATGTCTTTCCTACAACAGCCGGTGTTAATACAAATAAGGTTAGTACTAATATTCCAAATATTACTAACTTAATTATGTCGCCAACATACGTCATCGGCAAGAATATTTGTGTCATAATCATTATTGGAACCAAAACAAGGCAAAATCTCCAAGCGGAAAGAATGTGCAATACAACCTTACCGATATTTGATCCTACTTTGTTTGTAATTATAGTAAGTTTGATGAAAATAATAGTGACATTCGCAAATAGTACTGCATATGCAACGCCTATTATATCCCATTGGAAACCTATCAACAGGCAACCAACTGTCAGTATGAACTCAAATAATCGGATAAAGAACTGGTACTTAACCAATGCTAAACTTCTGAAGAAGCAATCACACAAACGTCCGTCAATATTGAAAACCAAGGATAATGACAGGATAACAAAGACAGGCAACAAATTCATCCATTCTGCACCAAAGAACAAGCGGATTAAAAAACTACTATTAAATACGAAAGCTAATGCCAGTAACATAGAAAAAATATTCATATAATATAATGATGTGTGATAGGCATTGCGAATGCTATCCTTTTGATCTTGTATCCCCGAAAGAATTGGAAAAAGGGCAGTATCGAAGATTCCATTAAGTTTTGTAGAAATAGTATCAATAAATTCCTTTGGCCGATTATAAGCACCAAGCGAAGACACACTAAGAAATCTTGACATAAGCAGTTTATCTGCTTGAGTAGCAAAATTTCTAAATATAACACTAAGCGTTAACCAACCTCCAAAATTAACTATTGCTCCAATATCTTTACGTTCTATTTGAAATCTATATTTTGTTTTTGCCAAGAAATAGGATAATGTTGTTGCTGTCAAGGAATGAAGTATTGATTTTGACAAAATTGCCTCAAATCCCATCCCGTTTAAGGCTAACCCTATTGCTATAACAGAACTAACAACAAGAGCAGAGAAATAGACGATTCCTACTTTAAGGAATTCTAACCGACGATACATTACACTAGTATTGACTGATGTGAGACTATTACACAAAATAGTTACAGACATAAATATTAGTGGAATCTTCAGAGATTTATCAACTATCGTTTCCGATAATACTCCAGAGAACACTATTAGCAATAATGTGAATATACTTCCCGATATGAAACTAATAGTAAACGATGTATTTACATAACCTGTATCTGCATTTTTCTTTTGTATCAATGCCGATCCTATTCCTGCTTCAGATAGACTACTGAATATCACAGTAATAGCAGAAATTGCAGCAAAAAGACCGAAATCTTCTTTGCTGAGTAAACGAGACATTACGGAAAAGACGACCACCTCGATAACACCCATTATCAATGTAACAAGTGTTTGAGATGATATACCCTTTACCACTTTCTGAGAATTAGATTGTTTTGCCATTATTTTTCTTCTTTCCAATAATAATGTCCACCATGATAAGGAATTCTTTCTTCTTTAGGAGGAAGTTGCATATAGTCATCATATTCTTGAGTCAACCATTCATGATAATTTGCTGTTGCAAGGTATTTTCTTCCCTCAAAATCAACATCTATCAATTTCTCAAAGAAATTAAAAGTATAATACTCTTTCCATAAAGCCCTTCCTGCAACTGCAAAAAAAGGTCCTGATTCTGAATAAGGAAAAGCTTTTCTGTAATAATTACTATATAATTTCTGAATGTAATTATATCCAGGAATATTCTTGATTGGCAAATATCTGCATAGTTTGCTTCTCAGCTTTGCCAGGAATATTCTTTTGTAATAAATTTTATCAGCGCCTTTAAAAAAAGATTCTACCATTCTTTTGTCATTAGGGACAGTAATTGTATAATACAAATCTATACAAACACCATAAGATTTAGAAATTAATCCATCGATAGAATAAGACATTTTGTGTGATAGACGAGGGAAATGATATCCATAGTGATGTTCTGAATCGACATCACTAATTTTAATAAAATCAGACTTTAATAATTCTTTAGCCTTCAGCATATCTGGCATAGGCATTATTATATCAACATCATCGTCCCATGGTATAAAACCCTTATGACGAATGGCACCTATTAATGTACCATAAGCTAATGAATATCTTAAATTATGTTTTCTACAAAACACATCAAATTCGTCTAACATCTGAAGTTGAATTATGCGTTTTTCTTCTATTGTTAACTGTTTATTTTTCATTATACGAATTATTAAGCAATTTATTAATATCTATAAAAAAACTTACAATTATCATTACAAGCAGGATTCCTACGGGGAAAGCTGCAATGATAGTTACGCCTTGAAGACTATACAAAGAGTTTTGAGCAAAGAGAAGACCTACTGGAAGGAATATTAAGAGAAGAGCCCAGAAGCCCCTAATTTTACGGGCAGGTTCTTCTTCTGCTGATATTTTTTTATAGCTATATGAAGATGCTACATAGGTTATACCATCAAGAGTTGTACTATAGAAGGCTATCATTGTAATGACCAGCAACATCAATGCTACAGAAGGAAGAGGTAGCGTATTAAAAATCATCAAGATCGCATCATACATCTCACCACCTTTACCAATAAAGCCCGTTACATCAAGCCCATGTTTCATTTGTTGAGCAAGTCCATAGTTACCAAGAATTATAAACGACATATAGGTTCCAGCAAGTCCCCATCCGAATGAACCGAAAACAGTGTTACGAATGGTACGTCCCTTTGAAATCAATGCAATGAAAAAAGGAGTTGCTACACACCAAACAAGCCAATAAGCCCAATAGTAAACAGTCCAATTCTGAGCAAAACCATTTTCTCGAAGAGGGTCCATATAAGTAGATAGACCTATGAAGTTTTGAGCTAAGTTTCCGATAGACTGAAAGCCTGTCTCTATGATAAAACGAGTTTCACCTCCCAATATAAGGAAATAGAAAAGAACGCCGAAAAAGAGGTAAGAACAGATTCCTGCAAGTCTGCTAATTCCTCTCACACCATATAATACTGTAATGGTGTAGATAGCGCAAATGAGTAGAAGTACACAAATCGTAACGGCTGTATTAACTTCAAAGCCAAATACCACACCCATTGCTTTAGTTAAGAGAGGTGTAGCTAATGAAAAGGTCGTGGCTGTTGCACATACTACGGCAAAGATTGCAATAACATCAATCACCTTACCCCAAAATCCATCAACTTTATCACCCAATAGAGGTCGGCAAGCTTCAGAAAAACGTTGACGTTCACGTCTACGAACGTGCATCATAAAACCAAAACATACAGCAAGTATAACATAGAAGCCCCAAGCCAATGGTCCCCAATGGAACAAAGTGTATGTTGGAGCCCACATTGTCATAGAACCCAATTCTTTTAAATGTGGTTCTGCACCATACAGCGCCCATTCAATCAAAGAGTAGAACATAATATCGGCAGCCATAGTAGAGGTAAAAATCATTGTACCCCACTTAAAATTACTATATGCAGGTTTGTCGATATTTCCCAATTTGATGTTACCATACTTTGGGCTTAAAGCAGCATAAAGCGCACAAATAACACTTCCTATGGCAAGTATAGGATAATAAATCCCGATTGTATCACCAAAAAAACCACGCATTGTGTCAACAACCGATTTTGATTCCTCAGGTACAATCATAAATACCGCCATCAATGCTATCACAATAGCAAAGGGAATCAACATCGTAGTCCAATCTTTTTTTCTCTTTTGTTTTTCCATTTATTTTCCGATTTTCTTTAAGTTTTTAATTGCTCTTTTGTAGCGATCACGTCCATAAGTTCCGAAGTCATCACCCTTAGCCTCTTTAATGACAGTCCATTGAGCCCAAAGATAATCCCATAGAACCATGTAGCATAGAATTTTTTTGAAAGCATGTTCAGGGATATTGCCGTTAAAATATTTACCAAGGATGTAATCTTGGTTCTCCTTCGTAAAATCGGCTTCAATAAATAGAGCTGCAAAGTCTGCCATAGGGTCGTTCATTCCTGAATATTCCCAATCTATAAGGTAGATTGTTCCATCCATAGCCTTGATAAAATTCTCATAGAGAGCATCATTATGACAAGGACAAAGTTCAACGCCTAACTCATTCAGATATCCTTCAAGTGCCATCACTTGAGGGCGAACATTTTCCCAACCCTCATACATAGTGGTGCCGGCCTTTTGTATGAGCAAATCGTATTTCTCGATTTCTTGGAATATGTTGAATTCATTTTTTAAGCGAATGTGTGAACCATGAATTGTTTGATAGATTTTGGCAATCTTCTTCATATTATCATGGCGTTGAATCGTAGCAGCATTAAGAGTCTCGGCATTTTCAACAAAATCAGCTAATTTAATACCTGTCTTTGCATTAAAGTAACGAATCTCAGGATTCACTCCCATCTTGCAAGCTTCTATTGCGTTGAACTCCTCATTTGTACGTTCAACCATTCCCTCAGAGCCATTTCCTGGAACACGAAGAACAAAACTTTTGTCACCGATATTCACACGGAAATTCTTATTGCTCATGCCACCAATTTGAATAATTTCAGCCTTGCTGACATCTTCATTCGGAAAAATATTATGAAGGTGCATTATCAGGTTGTCATGATCAAACGGATTCTCTCGTCTGCGAAGACGTGGATAGATGACATTATGTAGTTTCTTAAAGTCTTCCTCGCAATCCACATCACCCCAAATTAAGTTTTTAAGCACAATGACAGGACGGTCGAGCGGTTCTGTCACGTCCATAAGCAGATACTCATAGTTGAGGTATGGATTACTGGCATGTTCCCATGCGTTCACCAACATTTCAAATGTATCTAACGTGATACGGCTTACACCAATCATCTCACCTTCAAAATGACAAACACGATGGCGGTCTTTGGTGATTTTTGTAACAAAGCCATTCTTTGTTTCCATAAAACATTCATCGCCAGAACCACTTTCCTCAGTCATAGAAAGACAATTGCCCTCTGTTCGTGCAGCCAATTGTTCAATAAGTCGGCGTTCATAGAACGTATCGCTTTCTATAAGCAGGAAATCTTCTTTAACGTAGTCCTTGACTAAAGCCAAAGACCCCATAGAAGCTGTAAACTCATAGTCTTTGTTCACTATCAACGTTACATCTTCTGCTTCATACTTTTTGAACATTTCAGTCTTGTATCCTACAACAATAAAAATATTACTAAAATGCAGATCACGTAATATTCCTATGGTTCTGTCTAAAAGACACAGATTAGAAGCAAATTGTTTGAGAGGATATGGTGTCTGAGAATCCTTCTCTCGTCTTGCAGCAAGAATGACAGCTGTCTTCATATTTTTTCTATCTTAATTTCAGTCTTGTCGTTATACTCATAAGTAAAGTCACCCACCTTAAACTGAAAATGTAGGTAGTCTCCATTATGTTTGACATTCTTGAAACCATATACATCCGACTCTTGTAGTTCAAGAGTTTTGCATATTAACTTTATGACAGACGAACGAGTATTCTCTATATAGCTACCATCAAACATGCGCAATTCGTCAAGACTATCAAATTCTTGGATTTCAGCTTCCTTATAGCGGTTGATTTTCATCTTGGGCAATTGGTCTATATAACGGATATACAAATCCTCCCAATACCCTTGCTTGGTATCGTCTTTCTTATACTCCTCAATCATGAGTTTTCTGAAAGCCTCAGAAAACTCATGATTGAAAAACACATGTCCTACCATATACCATGAATCACGTCCACCGACCCTTACATCCGTAATATAATCACCAACATTAGTCGTAACACAATACTCATTCGTCTCACCCTCAGCATAAAGGGCTGAATAATAGCTGTCGTCTGAATCATTCATGAATACATTTTCAGGAAAATAATTGTCCGAACTGCAAACAAAAGTATTGTCCAACTTGTCTATCACACGAATCAACGAAGAGGTATTATTGTAACGTGCATAATCTTCATTAAGCACAATTTCTACGCCATACTTGTCGCAGAGATAGGCAAACATTTCTGCCTTATAGCCTACAACTAAGGTAATATCAGCAATGCCTGCTTCTTTCAACTGACGTATCTGACGTTCTATCAACACTTCGCCTTTCACTTCAACCAATCCCTTGGGGCGTTCGGAAGATAGCGGCACAAATCTCGACGAAGTGCCTGCTGCCATAATAATGGCATTTCGTTTTTTCATTATCTTAAAAAGCAAAATTTGCTACAAAGTTAACATACGCTTTGTCGAATGACGGATTATAGATGTATTCTGCACTCAAAGGCAATGTCCAACCATTCTTAAACTGCACATTGTAGGTATATTTCAAATCAAGGTTGCATACTACAAACTTTTTCTGATAGTTTGTATAGCATGACTTGTTTGGTGTCATACCTACGGCTAAAGAAAGACGATTATTGTCAAGGAAATCGTAATAAGTACCAACTTCCATATATGTAGAATATGCCTGCTTCTTATTTCCTGAGTTATCGTCATACGCATCATCATCACCAGCAAAGAAGTTGCTAACAGTAATCCAAAGTGGAAATTTTTCCGGAGCGTACGTTATGCATGCCTCCAACCAATGACCGTTATGTTTACCGCCAACATATTCGTCGTCCTTACCATTGACTGTTGGATAATAATAGTCGCTCAAGCCTAATGTCAGACCTTTCCATGTATAGCTGACACCTAAATCCACTTCGGCATACTTACCATTAACTGCATATCCACCCATAGCATATGCATAAAGTCCGTTCCATTGATAGTTTATACCAGGAAAAGCAACAGGCGAAGATTCTTCTGGCATCATCTCCATACCTCGCCATACATACTTGGTTTGGAGATCAAGACCTAAATGGAAATGTGATTCACTTAATTCTGTTCCCCAATTGTTTTTTTCATTTAACGTATCTGATTTAACAGAGTCAGAATTTAAAGTTTCGGCATTCATAATCAAACATACCCCTAATAAAGCGGTAGTTAGCACTTTAACTTTCATGTTTTTTTGGTTTTATATGTTTGTACTACTTTTTATATATCGAGTTATTCTGTTGGTGCTCAATGTTGGGACATAGGCCTTTTACATAATTTATATTAAGAATGGACTTTTCTATTATCCTTCATAATCTGATAACATAAGATTTAGTAGGAAGTTCCATAATACCCAGCATACCACTCAGCAAAGTGTCTCAAGCCTTCTCTTAAGCTGGTATTGGGCTTGAAGCCGAAATCCTGTTCCAGGGGCTTCGTGTCGGCGTAGGTTACGGGCACGTCGCCGGGCTGCATGGGCACGAGTTCCTTGTGGGCCTCGAAGTCGTAGTTCTGGGGCAGGACGCCGGCACGGACAAGTTCTTCCTGCAGGATGGTCACGAAGTCGAGGAGGTTTTCGGGAGAGTTGTTGCCGATGTTATATACCTTGTACGGTGGAATGGGCAGTCCGTCCTCGCCATTATGCTTCTCGGGGGCGTGCTGCATGATGCGCACCACTCCCTCCACGATGTCGTCGACATAGGTGAAGTCGCGCTTGCAGTTGCCATAATTGAAAATCTTGATGGTTTCGCCTTTCACCAGCTTATTGGTGAAGCCAAAGTAAGCCATATCGGGACGGCCAGCAGGGCCATAAACTGTAAAGAAGCGGAGGCCGGTCGAGGGGATGTTGTAGAGTTTCGAGTAGGCATGGGCCATCAGCTCGTTGCTCTTCTTGGTGGCGGCGTAGAGGCTTACGGGGTTGTCCACCTTATCGTCTGTCGAATACGGCACTTTCTTGTTGCTACCATAGACCGATGATGACGAGGCATAGACCAGATGCTCCACTTCGTGGTGGCGGCAGGCCTCGAGGATGTTGTAGAACCCTATGAGGTTGCTCTGGATATAGGCGTCGGGGTTGGTGATGCTGTAGCGCACGCCTGCCTGGGCGGCGAGGTTGACGACTACGGCTATACGGTTGTGCGCGAAGATGTCCTCCACAGCGGCCTTGTCGGCGATGGAGGCATGGACGAAAGTCCAGTCGCGCTGCAGCGACTCTATCTCCTTCAGACGTTCATACTTGATGTTGACATCGTAGTAGTCGGTGATGCTGTCGATGCCGATCACCTTGATGTCCTTGACTTCTTGGAACAGGCGCTTGACAAGGTTGCTGCCGATAAAGCCGGCGGCGCCTGTGACGAGGACGGTCTTGCCCTCGAGGGTTACATTATATTCTACCATTGCTGTTTATTTGACGATTCCGGGATATTGTTGTTGTACTTCTTCATAGCTCTGCAGGTTGCCGATGTCATAGCGGTGACCAGGCATCTCCATGGCGTGGACGGCGGTATGGCGGCAGAGCCAGGCGATGAAGCTGCCGGGGGCATCGGTACCGCAGCCGTCGGCGATGGCTGCGGGGATGCGGGCGGCATCTTCAGCGGTGTAGTAGTAGAAGGGCGGGCACACCCAGTGGCTCTTGGGCCGCGCGGGCTTCTCTTCCATGGACATGATGCGGTCGCTGTCGTCGATTTCGAGCACGCCGCACTTGTGGAGGCGTTCGTCGCTGGGTTCTTCGAAGCGCATCACGCACGAAGTCTGCTTTCTGTCTGCATAGCGCACAAAGTGCTGCAGACTGAAGTCGAGCACGTTGTCGCCGGCGATGACGAGCATGTCACCCGTGAGGCCGAGGCTGTCCACGGCAAAGCGGATGTCGCACACGGCGCCGAGGCGGGTCTCGTTGGTCGACGTGCCGTCATCGACCACGGTGATTTTCTGGCGCTTGCCTGCCGCCCACTCCTGGAAGTGGCGGGCAAACTTGTGGTTGCTGATTACGATGTATTCGTCGACAAGGCCGGCGCCGTCGATGTCGTCGACGAGCCAGTCCAGGATGGTCTTGTCCTGCACCTTGAGGAGGGGCTTGGGGAAGTTTTCGGTCAGGGGATAGAGCCGGGTGGCATAGCCTGCCGCAAGAATAAGACACTTCATTGCTGTTTTCTTTAGAGGATTAGGCCGTCGGCGCTGTGGCAGACGACGTACTGGTATTTGCCCTTGAGCTGGGGGAAGGCGCGCAGGTACTGTTCTTCCACCTGGCGCCCGATGCTCTCGCTGTAGGCGGGGTCGATGAGGGCCATGCAGCATCCCTTGAAACCGGCGCCGGAGAAGCGGCCGCCGTAGATGCCGTCGGTATGGGTCATAATGTCGTAGAGGGTCTTCAGCTCGGGCGAGCCGGTCTCGTAGTTGTAGATGCTCGAATGGCCGCTCTCGAAGCTCAGGCGGCCGAAGGTGTCGAGGTCGCCGCGGCGCCAGGCTTCGGCGCCCTGTTCCACGCGCGCGAACTCGGTGTACCAGTGTTCGGCTCGCTTGGCCCAGTTCTCGGGCAGGCGGTGGCGGTACTCGCGGAACACCTCGACGGGGACCTCACGCAGGTGGGTATCGCCAAACTTGCCGTACTCCATGCCGGCGAAGGCCTTGAGGGCGTAGGCGGCGCTGCGGCACTCGTCCACGCGCATGTTGAACTTGCTGCCGGCAAGGGTGCGCTCCACACCGCTGAAGAAGATGGCGATGTCATAGGGCTTCATCGCGGGATGGGTAGGGATGAGTTCATAATGGTCGTCGAGGGTGTCGAGGTAGAGCAGATGGTCCTTGCGCGAGAAGAGCTCGCAGCTCTGGTCGAGCTTGCCGGAGCTTACGCCCACATAGCGGTTCTCTACAGCCACGGCCATCTCGATCATCTCCAGGTCGGTGAGCCTGATGCCGTTCACGCGGCAGAGGGCGCTGAGGTAGACGAGCGTCACGGCTGCCGATGACGACAGGCCGCCGATGGGCAGGGTGCCCTGGATGACACCGCTGAGGCCGACGCTGAGCGGATGGCGCATGCCGAGCTCGAGGGTGGCGCCGCGCAGGTAGTCGGCCCAATCGTTCTGACGCACCTCGGGCACGCCGTGGATGTGCCACTGGGCGCGCTTGTCAAACTGGAGCGAGCAGAGCTCGATGACGCCGTTGTGCTTGGGTTTATAGGCAAGGTGGATGCCGCGGTCGATGGCCAGGCCGGTAATCTTGCCCAACTGGTGGTCGCTGTGGGCGCCGATGGGGCACACGCGGTAAGGACAGAAGGCCATGCCTTCGGGATCCTTATGGTAGAGTTCAAAGAACTTTTCTTCGCATTGTAGCATAGTCGTAGCGGGGTTATGGGGTCAGTCGCGGCCGAAGATGTCGCGGGTGTATACCTTGTCTGTCACGTCGTCGAGGCTCTCGTCGTAGCGGTTGGCGATGATGGCCTTGGAGCGGCGCTTGAACTCGTCGAGGCTGTTCACGACCTGGCTGCCGAAGAAGCTGGTACCGTCTTCGAGCGTGGGTTCGTAGATGATGACCTCGGCACCCTTGGCCTTGATGCGCTTCATGATGCCCTGGATGGCTGACTGCCGGAAATTGTCGGAGTTGGACTTCATCGTGAGGCGGTAGACGCCGATGACGCACTCGTGTTCCTTGGTGGCGTCCCACACGGCGTTCTCGTTGTAGTAGCCGGCCTTGCGCAGCACGGCGTCGGCGATGTAGTCCTTGCGGGTGCGGTTGGACTCCACGATGGCGGTCATCATGTTCTGCGGCACGTCCTGGTAGTTGGCCAGCAGCTGCTTGGTGTCCTTGGGCAGGCAGTAGCCGCCGTAGCCGAAGGAGGGGTTGTTGTAGTGGCTGCCGATGCGGGGGTCCAGACCCACGCCCTCAATGATGGCGCGAGAGTCGAGGCCCTTGACCTCGGCATAGGTGTCGAGCTCGTTGAAGTAGCTCACGCGGAGGGCGAGATAGGTGTTGGCGAAGAGCTTCACGGCCTCGGCTTCCTTCATGCCCATGAAGAGGGTGTCCACATCGGGCTTGAGCGCGCCTTCCTGGAGGAGGGCGGCGAAGGTGCGGGCGGCTTCCTTGAGCATCTCCACATCGGTGACCGACTCGATGGCGCGGTTCTCATCGGCAAAGTCGGGATGCGACATGATCTTGGGGTAGCCCACGATGATGCGGCTGGGATAGAGGTTGTCGTAGAGGGCCTTGCTCTCGCGGAGGAACTCGGGCGAGAAGAGCAGGTTCAGCTTCTTCACGCCGCGCTGGGCGTACTTCAGGTAGAGGCTGCGGGTATAGCCCACGGGGATGGTGGACTTGATGACCATGACGGCATCGGGATTGACCTCCAGCACCAGGTCGATGACCTCCTCGACATGGCTGGTGTCAAAATAGTTCTTTACGGGGTCGTAGTTGGTCGGGGCGGCAATGACCACGAAGTCGGCGTCGGCATAGGCCCGGCGGCCGTCGAGGGTGGCGGTAAGCTGCAGCGGCTTCTCGGCCAGGTAGCGCTCGATATAGTCGTCCTGGATGGGTGAGATACGGTTGTTGATCTTCTCCACCTTCTCGGGTATCACGTCCACTGCCGTGACACGGTGGTGCTGCGAAAGCAGCGTGGCAATACTCAGGCCGACGTAGCCGGTACCGGCAACGGCGACACGTATGTCTTCAAAATTACGCATATATTAAATTGAGATAAAAGTTGTGCTGAAAGGGGATGGTCAGGCCAATACTGTGGCGGGGATGGTAGTTGCTGTTCTAATGGTTGTCGTCGGTCACCGTGATGACCGTCTTTGTTTACACCTTATTATATATATAGACAGGGGTTGGGTGAGTTCAGCCTTCCACAACCTCAAAACCTTCGTTGTGGACACCGCGGATGGCTACGGCGTAGCCGGCAAACTCCATGACGAGTTGGCGGTCGCGGTCAATGCGTACGATGTAGCCCTCCAATCCCTTGAAGAGACCGGTGAGGACACGCAGCTTGACGTGGTCCTTGGCAAACTTGACAAAGGGGTCGCGCAGGAAGGTGACATTGTCGGGATGACCGGTGATAGCCTGCATGAAGGGTTGCATCATGCGATGGGAGATAACCGCAGGATGTCCTGTACTACAGTTCTTAATGAGATGAGTTTGAGGATGATAGGTGCTGAGAAACTGCTGCAGTTCAGCCGTATGGCCCTGCAGGAATACCAGACCATTGATAGTGGGCAAGAGTTTCTTGACAACACCCTTGCCGTTGGCTTTCGGTTTGTATTTGTATGAATAGTGGACAAAACACTCGTGCCGCGCCTCGGGGTGGGCGGCATTGTAGGCGTCGACCTGACGCTTGAAGAGTTCGACCTGTTTGTTATGGATATGGACATATCCCCAGGGAGCTTCTGACAATGGCGCAGAAGCCATGCTGGGGGAGTCGCAAGATGATACATTTTCTATTCCCGACCCCGATGACAACTCGGCTTCGGTAACGCGGATGCCCTTTGGAAAACAGGAGGTTACACCACTGTTTTCGTCGGCTATAGAAAGAGTGATAGAGCAATCCTGCGTCATTTCCTCGTTCTATTTTATGTCATTGATGATGAAAAGCGTGTCGTTCACTACTCTATTGTGGAGCGGCAGACGAGCGCTATCATTGTCGGCAATCCCCGCATCAGAGAATAACGCCGATAGTGCAACGACCTTGTTCACAATAACATAAATATTAAAAAAATCAGTCCAGTTGAGATATAGCCAGACAATCACAATTGTCATAACCTTACGTACCAATAAAATATTGCCGTCTTCTCTAACTGTATCGACAAACGCCGCAAGCGGCGCAGTCTCATTTGGCAAAGTTAACACTTTTATTCCACTTAAAGAAAAAATGCTAAAGAAATATTTTCGTTTCCTGCATTTTTATACAGCAGGCAGACAGGGGGGATGGCTGCCGCAACTGCCTATACATTATTATATATAGACGGGCAGACAGGCATCGGAAAAAAGTGGGGCTTGATGTACAGACTGGCGACACTTCATCAATGGCCGTCGAGCAGCACCAACCGAGAAAAGCAGCTGAGCCGAAAAACGAGGGACCGCTCCCTACCCTTCTGCAAGCAACCGCTGCCACGCCAGGATTGGTCGTCATCACATCTGCCACCGCCATCAGGATTCTATAAGGTGTCTTGGGCGTCGGCGAAACGCAAGATGATGTTACATTTATGTTACAGCAATATTACGAATGATAACTTTTACGGCGCAATAAGTACGTTTTTGACACCACAACGATAAAAAATGTAAATGTTTTATATTTTCTCCACCATTTTTCATTGTTATTATAATAATTATCCTTATCTTTGCAAAAAATATGGGATCCATGTGAATGGTGAAAGTATTTACTTTAATTTGTTTTAGTAGATTAGTTTTTAAGTAGTTTGTTTTAAAACCGATTATCGTGATGATAGTCGGTTTTCTTTGTAATAGCAAAAGTGTATAGCATGAAAAAAGGCTCTGCCTGAGTGGCACAGCCTGATTTTGGTACTCGGTAAGGGAATCGAACCCTTATGCCAAGATTGAGAATCTTGTATCCTAACCGTTAGATGAACCGAGCGTAAGGTCGCATCATGGAGAACGCTTGCTGCGGAAGGAGGGGGATTCGAACCCCCGGTACGGTAAACCCGTACGTCAGTTTAGCAAACTGGTGGTTTCAGCCACTCACCCATCCTTCCTGGGGGGTCAAGTTTCCTTTAACCGAGCATTGTTCTCAAATGCGATGCAAAGGTACTAACTATTTCTGAAACCTCCAAACATTTTCCATTCTTTTTTTTGAATATTTTTAATGCTTCAGCGGCTTGCAGCCTACAATTGGCTAAGTTTCATAGAGTTGTATTAAACTTATTTTTAACATTGCCATTGGGCGATTTACATTGCCAAAGTTCCGCATCGGATACATACGCCCCAAAAGCGCATTTGCAAGCAGAAATGACCATCAACGGAATCGTAGAGGGTATCTCTGCAAGAATTATGATTACCTCTGCAAAATTTATGATTAACTCTGCAAAAATTATGATTAACTCTGCAAAAATTATGATTACCTCTGCGAGATTTATGACCATCTCTGCGTCCAGCGCATTTATCCTGCGCTTCTTGGAGCATACTCCCCCACCCGCCACGCACCGCGCGCGGGTGACGGAAGAGACATTCACCGAGGCAGACAAATACTTTGTGCAGACCTCTGCCGTTTTATAGTGTGAGGCGTTACACTTACGACGCCTGTTATAAACTCTAACAACTATGGCAACTATTAAATTGAAATTCAGGACTTCATCGAAAGATGAAAAGGAGGGTACTCTGTGTTACCAGGTCATTCACAAGCGCAACGTGAGATGGATTACGACAAGACACCGCATCCGTGCCAGCGAATGGAACCGTCGCACAGCCTCCATCACGCTCACCGGCAATCGAGAAAGAGACTGTCAGCTGCGGCTGATACAATCGTCGGTAATCTGGGAGATGGAACAACGGAAGCGAATCATCAGACAGATGGAAACAGAGACCAAGGACTATACCATCGAGATGCTCTTCCAGGCGTTTGAGCATCTGCCGGAGTGTGTCACCGTGTTCGACTTCATGCAGAAGCAGATAGACAGGAAGCTGGAGATGAAGCGCTTCGGCACCGCGAGGACCTATGCCAACACTCTGCGCAGCTTTCGCGAATTCCGAGGCAACAATGACCTCACGTTCACCGAACTCACGCAAGAAATGATGGAGCAATACGAAGCCTGGATGACCCATCGCGGACTGAAGCAGAACTCTATCAGATTTTATCTGCGCACGCTAAACACGCTGACACGCAAGGCTATCGACGAGCATCTGATGGAAGACCGTCAACTCTTTGCCAAAGTGCGTCTGTCGTATGTGAAGACGACAAAGCGTGCCATCACCGAGAGCCAGATAAGGCGCATCGAACGGCTCGATCTATCAGGAAAGCCCGCGCAAGCACTGGCGCGCGATATGTTTATGTTCAGCTTCTATATGCGTGGCATGTCATTTGTGGATATGGCTTTCCTGCGCAAGGCAGACCTGAAGTATGGCATGCTGAGCTACTGCCGACGAAAAACCAACCAGCACCTGACCATCGCGTGGCATCGGGCGCTGCAGGACATCATAGACAGATATGCCCACCTCACCCGCAACACGCCTTATCTGCTGCCCATCATCACCCAAACCGACGGCACGGAGTACAAGCAATATCGCAACCGGGAAGAGTGTATCAACAGGGCACTGAAGAGCATCGGTGTGGCTGCGGGACTCAAGATTCCGCTCACCACCTATGTGGCGCGACACTCGTGGGCAAGCATTGCGCGCAATATGAATTTCTCCATCGCCATCATCAGCGAGGGCATGGGCCACCAGTCCTACCGCACCACCCAAATCTACCTCGACTCCATCGACACCGCACGCATAGACGATGCCAACAACCGCATCATCCACAGGATAAGCATGGGGAAATAAACGGGCAGGCGACAGACCGACGCAATACAGTCACACCCGTGTCGGCAGTTATGAGCAATGCGAAGCACGCAGCCTCATCATATTGGTACACAATGGTTTGCAACACTCTCTAAACCACATATAAAGTAAATGCGAACCATGAATTGCCAAATTCAAGGTTTGATTTCACCGTTTCAGAGTTTGCATTACACAACTCACACTTTGAATTCATGATTAAAGGCATCAGAGTAGAGATGCCACCAAGCATAGCCACTAAGCAAGAAACTGGCTGAAGCCGCACATTGCCCAACTATGAAATCCCCGTGACTACGCCCACCACAAACCACGAAAAAAGCGGCCAAGACACAATGGTCTTGACCGCTTTCTATATATACGTTTATCTATTGGTTTACATCATGCCAGGCTGGGCGGGCATAACTGGAGCCTTCTCATCGGGCTTGTCGACGATAAGGCACTCGGTGGTAAGGAACATACCAGCGATAGAGGCAGCGTTCTCAAGAGCTACACGAGCAACCTTGGCAGGGTCGATGACACCGGCAGCACGCAGGTCTTCATAGATGTCCTTGCGAGCGTTGTAACCGAAGTCGCCCTCGCCCTCACGTACCTTGTTGACTACGACAGCACCCTCGCCACCGGCGTTGGCTACAATCTGGCGCAGAGGCTCCTCGATGGCGCGGCATACGATATTGATACCAGTCTGCTCATCGGCGTTGTCGCCCTTGAGGTCCTTGAGGTCCTGCTGGGCACGGATATAAGTGGTACCACCACCGACAACGACACCTTCCTCGATGGCTGCACGAGTAGCGCAGAGTGCGTCGTCAACGCGGTCCTTCTTCTCCTTCATCTCAACCTCAGAGTTGGCACCCACATAGAGCACTGCTACACCGCCAGCCAACTTGGCCAGACGCTCCTGCAGCTTCTCCTTGTCGTAAGAACTCTTGGTGGCAGCAATCTCGTTCTTGATCTGAGCCACGCGGTCCTTGATGTTCTCCTTGGCACCGTGACCGTTGACAATAGTAGTGTTGTCCTTGGTTACATTAACCTTGTCGGCAGAGCCCAGCATTTCGAGAGTAGCCTGCTCCAGCTTGAGTCCCTTCTCTTCGCTGATGACTACACCACCAGTAAGCACAGCGATATCCTCGAGCATGGCCTTGCGACGGTCGCCAAAGCCAGGAGCCTTGACAGCGCATATCTTCAAGCCACCACGCAGACGGTTGACAACCAGAGTGGTGAGAGCCTCAGAGTCTACATCCTCGGCGATAACCAGCAATGGACGGCCGCTCTCAGCAGCAGGCTGCAGGATAGGCAGGAAGTCCTTGAGGTTGGATATCTTCTTGTCGTAGATGAGGATATATGGATTCTCCATAACACACTCCATCTTGTCGGCATCTGTCATGAAATAAGGTGAGAGATAACCGCGGTCAAACTGCATACCCTCTACGACACCGATATTGGTGTCACGGCTCTTGCTCTCCTCGATAGTGATTACACCGTCCTTGCTGACCTGACGCATAGCATCGGCGAGCAGCTTGCCAATCTCAGGATCGTTGTTGGCAGAAACGGTAGCCACCTGCTCAATCTTGTCGTAGTTGTCGCCAACCACCTCGGCATTGGCCTTGATGTGCTCTACCACCTTGGCAACAGCCTTGTCGATACCTCGCTTCAGATCCATAGGATTGGCACCGGCGGTAACGTTCTTCAGACCCTCGTTGACGATAGCCTGAGTAAGGATGGTGGCAGTAGTGGTACCATCACCAGCATCGTCGCCAGTCTTGGAAGCCACGCTCTTAACGAGCTGGGCACCGGTGTTCTGGAACTTGTCCTCGAGCTCCACCTCCTTGGCTACGGTAACACCGTCCTTGGTAATCTGGGGAGCACCAAACTTCTTCTCGATAACTACATTGCGACCCTTAGGACCGAGAGTTACCTTTACTGCATTGGCCAACTGGTCAACACCCTGCTTGAGCAGGTCACGGGCATCTGTATTGAACTTGATATCTTTAGCCATGATTCTATTTCCTTTCTTATTGTTATAAATGAAAACGGTAAATACTAATTATTCCTCAACAACAGCGAGCACGTCGCTCTGGCGCATCATCAGATACTTTTCGCCGTCATACTCAATTTCGGTACCTGCATACTTGCCATAAAGTACCACATCACCTGCCTTGAGTATCATGGCATCATCCTTGGTGCCCTGACCTACGGCTACGACCTTGCCACGCTGTGGCTTCTCTTTAGCTGTATCGGGAATAATGATTCCACCTACTTTTTCCTCGGCTGGTGCGGGAAGAACCAGCACTCTGTCTGCTAATGGTTTAAGTTTCATAATCTAATATTTTTAAGAGATTTATATTTTTTATTTTATCTATCTGCCATCTTGTCTGCCAAAACTGTGCCAATCCTGTCAGTCATGACAAAAAAAATAACAATTCACTGCATTTTTATGGGTAGCTTGTCAGCATTGCTCCTAATTGTGTCACATTTTGGCGTCCGCAATGGCAGTATTCCCAGGCATCACTGCCTGCTCCGCACCACCTGCCCGCAAAGAAAAAGAGGGAAAAAGTTGGCAAGTCGCGATATTATCCGTAAATTTGCGAATATATATCTTAACCACCTATACTCTCACGACTATGGCCCAAAACTATAAGAACATCAAAATCTTTATCAGCAGCACGTTCTGCGATATGGATGCCGAGCGCGACGCCATCATGAACCGCGTATACCCAGCAGTGGCACAAGCGTTGGCTCCCAAGCACATCCACGTTGACTTCATCGATCTGCGCTGGGGCGTAAGTACCCAGCAGATAGCCGAAAACGAGCGCGAGAACCATGTGCTGCGCGAGTGCATAGACAGCATCAACGAGTCGAGACCGTTCTTCATAGGACTCTTAGGCGACAGATACGGTTGGGTTCCGTCGCAAGAGAGTTGGGACTGCATCATCGACGGCATGAGTGACCATGAAAAGCAGTTCATCAACCAAGACACTGCCGAAGCCCGCAGTGTGACAGAGCTGGAAATGCTCTTCGGTTCGCTCATAGACAGTGACAATCTGCATCGCAGTCTGTTCTGCTTCCGCAACCCTGCGGTATATGAGCACATGGACAAGGAACACCTATTTATATATATACAGGACGACGAAAACGCGCAAAGCCATCTGGCCAGACTCAAGAAGCACATCATCGAAACCATGTCGAGCCACCAGCTCAAGCGCAATGTGTGCCAGTATGATTGTCAATGGGACGGCAACCGCCTGTGCGGCATGGATGGACTGGTGGACTTCCTCACCCAAGCGATTGTCCAGGAGATAGAACTCTATGAGTGTGAGAGCGAAGAGGGAAACCCCGAGAATGAATACGACTCGACTGCCGCGCGCTTTGATGCCATCATGGACCACCATGACGCCAACTTCTGCGGGCGCGAAGACTTCGTCGCCAACCTTACCGATGTGGCAGCCACCACCCAAGCTAAAGCCATCATGCTGACAAGCCATTATGGTCTGGGCAAGACTGCCCTACTCTCCCACTGGTATCGGCAGCTGTGCAAGGACGACCGCTTTCTGCCCTACATCTACTTTGCCGACCGTCAAGGCAATCATGGCAAAGTGGAAATGCCACTGAAATACTGGTTGGCAGATGAGCGTACCGGTGCCACGCAACGTTTCGGCGCTGAATCCCAATACGAATTGGGGTTGCTGGCCAACAAACTGGAAGAAGCCACTGCGGCTGACAGCCGGCGCAAACTGCTCATCATCGACGACATACACCTGCTGGACAACTACCACAAATGGTTTGACCCTCGGCTCTTCGCTGACGACACACTGATAATATGTACTGCCGACAGCGAACAAGCCCCTCGTTTCGAGCATCTGTGCGACAACATTTATCTATTGCCTCCGTTGAGCACGGACACTGCGCGACAGCTCGTCGAGACACGACTGCAGCGGGTAGGCAAACAACTGCAACCCGCCGTAATGAAAACTCTGCTGAGCAAACAAGAGGGGAAAGTAAAGCCTGCCGGCATACCGCTATGGAGCGTGATGATGACCAGACAGCTGGTCTTGCTCGACGGCAACTACTTTGCCCAACAGCGCAAACGCCAGGAAGAAGATGCCGAACTCAAGATACAAAACTCTCTGATAGACATCATCGCACAGGCGCCTATATATCCCGAGCAGCTATTCATGACTTGCGTAGAGTCGGCTGCCACATTCGTAGACAGGCAGTTCGTCTTGGACGTGTTGCGCTTCATCGCCATCACTGAATTCGGAATCCGCCCGCAAGACCTGAAGGCACTGATGGGCGAGAAATGGGACAACCTGAAATTTGCCGAACTCAAACGCCACATGGGAAGCCTGCTGGCAATCGATGAAGAGAGCGGCACGATAGACTTTGCTTACAGTAATTTCAGAAGCGAGATATACATCCAAGCCGGAGAGCAGCTCGCTCCCTACTTCGCCGCACTTATCACTCATCTGGGCGACATCTCTAAAAACGAGATTGACAGCAACATCATTGGCAACGAAATACCCTATCTTGCGGTAAAATATGCCACTGCCGCCGTAATGGACTACATTCTTGACAACGACCGCGGTCATCTGCGCGACAAGAGCGTCTATGCACTGGCAGACCTGACATTCAGAAAGTCACAAGTGGTAAAAGCATGGATGGAACTGGCAGCAGAGCGAAAGCCCAAGGAGACGATAGCGCTTGCCACCCTGATTATAAGAACCCACATGGGCTGCCGGCACTACACCGCCGCGGCCACGGTCGCCTCATGGGTTATACCCAAGATAGACAGTGGCAAACTGGACCAGGAGGCACGCCGCGACTACTATACCTTGGTAGTTCTCTATATGGAGTCGCTCTACCAGACGGGACAATATGAGAATGCCGCACATCTGTCAAACCATCTGCTGTCAGAGTGCTACAACGAGCTGGACAATCCAGACTACTACGAGATATGCGGCATGGCTATTCTGGTAAAGACACGCATCGAAAGCAAGAACCCCAACGAGCATACCCTGGGGTGGGCTGCGAAGGGCAACGACCTGATGGACCGTCTGGTGCTGGAAATGCAACAGGTGCAGATGATTACTTACCTGCGCGAGTTGAGCGAGATATATCTCTCCATCCCAGGAGTAAACGAGCCAGAAGCGGAAAACAGGGCACAGTTTGTTGATGATTACCTGTCGGCTCCGCAATGGATGTACCATCTATACTTTATGATTGCACCGCTGAGGAAATATGCTGAAATGCTGGAGCAGCATGACGATTTCGCCGCTGCCATCCTACGCCAACAGGCTGATGACTACGAGCAGACCCTACTCAACGCCTATCCCGACAATCCCCTCTTCAATGGAAACTGCTCTATCCCCTGTGAGCAAGACGGGCACGAGCCCGACAGCTTCTCCCGTAATTTCCCTGAGAGTCTGAACCACTACTACAGCCAGAAGAACCCGTCGATAGAAGACACGCTCAAGCTGCAGATTGCCTTTTATCGTATGTGCAGCCATACCGAATGGAAACTGAAAGAAAACAGAAATCGTGGAGACAAAGAGCAAGAACTACATGAGTTGCAGAGACTCAGCCTCGACATAAACCATATGCAAGCTACAGGTGTAACATCACCGTTGGTCATGATGGGCTATTCGTTGGCAAACAGCTGCATGGCCTACTACTATGAACAAATGGGCGACAAACAAAACATGATGTATCACAACAAGCAGCATGAATACGCACTGTGCGAAGCCTACTGTCTCTATCCCAACATCGCAGAACTGAAGCGCCGCTATGCTGCTGCGATTGACGAGACCGGTCGCCTCTTCCTGATGCTGTATGATAACTTCAAGGCAGCCGAAAAGTGCTATGCCAAGGCCAACGAGATGTTTGCCCAGCTCTTTGAGCAATCGCAGGAGGGAACACTCGTGGACGATATGGCGCTGAGTACCTACAATCTTACGACCATCTATCTGATGCAAAAGGACTATAACAAGGTGTGCGATACGTCGGCGAGGCTGCTGTCTATACCGCAGATAGAAAGCCGCATCGGACAGCAGGACTTCTTGGCTGGCATCTACGAAAATCTGTCAATGGCAAAACTCGCCATGGGCGACTCTACTGCGGCCAAGGAATACCAACTCGCAGCCAAAGGCATCTACAAGCGTCTGCTCGAGGAGCATCCAGACAACGAGAAATACATGAGAGACGTGGCGATAAGTTGTATACGCCAGACCGAGCTGCTGATGTCTATCGGCGGAAAGGTGGATGATGCCATCGCCGAAATCAACGAGGGCGAGGATATGCTGAAACGGGTGCTGACTCTCATCCCCAACTCGCCCAAGGCCATCAACAACTATATAGGTCTGCTGTCGTGTAAGACAAAACTGTATATACGACTGCACAACAGCGACAGGATGATAGAGGCATACGACAAGTTTGAGGCACTTACCCTCAGAAATATTATCGAGACACGCAACCCACAGCACATCCCACTCATGCTCAGCGAGATGGAATCGTTTGTCGTCACCGCACAACAGTCCAAATGGGAGGAGATGGCACATGCCTTCATGGAAGTAAAGCAGCAAGCGCTGAAGCACCTGGTAGAAAACCGTCTGATAAAGCCGCAATAGTCCAAAGGCAACCTGGGGAATAAGAAAAACCGGCACATCAATGATGAGTTTGGCAAAAAATGAGTAATTTTGCAACATATTATTAGCATTGAGAATATGGAACTGAGACAACTCAAATACTTTCTGAAACTTGCCGAGAGTCTGAATTTCTCTTCGGCTGCCAAGGAGCTGTTTATTACCCAAAGCACGCTGTCGCAACAAATTCTCAATCTCGAACGCGAATTTGACCAACCTCTCTTCGTACGCAACAGCCACGAGGTGCAGCTCACTGAGGCTGGGCGGCTGCTTATGCCCCATGCCCAAGAAAGCATCAATGCTGCCGAAAACTGCATAACTCTTGTGCAGGAACTCAAGCACATGCTTGTGGGCGAATTGAATGTAGGAGTGACCTTCTCGTTCAGCAATATCATGGCCGAGACCATGGCTGAGTTTCTGAAGAAATATCCCAATGTCAAGCTCAATGTATGCTATGACTCCATGGCTGTGCTTATGGAGAAACTGCAGCACCATGACCTGGATCTGGTCCTGGCGTTCAAGCCCCTAAAGACCGACAACCGCATCGACAGCGAGGTCTTGTTTCATACGCACGCTTCGGCAATAGTCAATGAGTTTCACCCACTGGCCCGCCAGTCGAAAGTGACGCTGGAAGAATTGCAGAAATATGGATTGGCGCTGCCCGCGATAGGCTTGCAGGCTCGCAACGCTTTTGAGAAGGTGATTGAAGGCAATGACATCACCTTCAAAATCAAATCGGAAATCAACAACGTGAACCTCCTGTTCAAGCTCGTCAAACAGACCAATTATGTGACCGTGCTGGCGGCGTCGACCGTCATCGGCGAGAGCGGCGTCTGCGCCATTCCAATAGACCTGCCCGAAGCCGACATGGAAGGATGTATCCACACCATGAAGAACGGATATACGAAGAATGCCGCACGCGAGTTTATCAATATGCTACACACCCCCGCAACTCTGTGGAAAGAAATAGCCCTGCCCAATGGATAAATCACATTGAGCAGGGTTGTACCTTATTATATATAGATGACTGTAAAGGGAAGCAGACTTAATCCATACGATTCCGATAGTCTTCGTAGGTGAACTGGCGCAGCACTTCCAATTCATTGTCGGTATGCAGCAGGGCTATCGACGGATGGCTGATGCCATTGAACATACAGGTCTTGACTGTGGTATAATGCAGCATATCCTCAAAGATAACATTCTCGCCTACTTGCAGTTCATGGTCAAACTGCCACATTCCCATAAAATCGCCCGACAGACAACTGTTTCCTCCGATACGATAAACATGAGGAAGGGATGCGTCGGCATCCATGGGCAAGGAATGAGCTCCACGTATTTCAGGTTGGTAAGGCATCTCGAGACAGTCGGGCATATGGCAGGTAAAGCTGACATTGACAATAGCTGTACGAATGCCCTTATTCTCAACCACATCTACCACTTGTGACACCAATGGTCCTGTCTGCCAACCGAAAGCGCTACCCGGCTCAAGTATGACATGAAGATGGGGATAGCGGGCATGGAAGCCTTGAAGCAAACGTATAAGCCTGTCGACATCATAGTCAGCGCGGGTCATAAGATGGCCACCACCGAAGTTAATCCACTCAATCTGCGGGAACCACTTGGCGAATTTCTCCTCGATATGCACCAAGGTGCGCTCAAAGACATCAGGTCCGCTCTCACAATGGCAATGACAATGGAAGCCACGGATATCGGACGGAAGAGTGGCAGGAAGTGCGTCGGCCATAACACCAAACCGGGTGCCTGGCGCACAAGGATTATAGAGGGCAGTACCCACCTCGGAATACTCGGGGTTGACACGAAGTCCCAGCTGGATGGTAGAGTCTATCTCCCTGACCCGCTCATGATAACGGGAGTACTGAGAAAGAGAATTGAAGGTAAGATGGCTGGAGCAACGGGCGATATCATCAATTTCATAATCGGTATATGCAGGCGAATAAGTATGCGCGCGCGCTCCGAACTCATGAAAAGCCAGCATAGCTTCGCCCAAAGAACTGGCTGTAGTCGAAGAGATATATTCACGGAATATAGGGAAAGTCTTCCACAGAGCGTAGGCTTTGAACGCCAATATAATCTCCACGTCGGCTTCGGAAGCCACACGCTGTATCAGCGCCAGATTTCTACGCAGTCTCTCTTCCTCCAGAATATACATTGGGCGATGGATTTCGCCATATGTCAGTCTATTTACCTTCATCACTGTCTTAACCTAAGTCTATATTTTGGTACAAAGTTAATTTTTTATTTGATTATAATTGCAGATTTAATGGTTTTTTCATACATTTGCATCGTAAAAACGAATGTAGATGAAACTAGTCATAATGACCAAGTCCACTTTTTTTGTGGAAGAAGACAAAATACTAGCCAGCCTCTTTGATGAAGGTATGGACAATTTGCACCTTTTCAAGCCAGGTTCATCGCCCATGTATTCTGAGCGTCTGCTCACATTACTCCCTAAAGATTTTTATAAGAAGATAACCGTCCACGAGCATTATTATTTGAATAATGAGTACCGCCTGGGCGGTATACATATAGACAACCCTGCCGACATTGCCCCCAAAGGTTTCAAGGGTCAGCTGGGGCGCACATGTTCAGACTTGAGCATGTTGCGACAGATAAAGAAGGAAAGCAACTACGTCTTTCTGAAGAATGTCTTCGACTGTATGGAATTCCCGGAAGAGAAATCCAACTTCAATCTTAATCAATTGGAGGATGCGGCCAAAGCCGGGTTGATAGACAAGAAAGTATATGCCTTGGGAGGAATGAGTCTGGAAAGGATTCGCATTGCCAAAGCCTTAGGTTTCGGTGGTGTAGTGATATGCGGAGACCTGTGGAACAGATTTGACATACACAACCAGATTGATTTCAAAGAGCTGATTGGTCACTTTCAGCGTTTACGCAAAGCAACGAACTGATAAAAACCACTTGTATAATTAAAATAACGCATAAAAATGAGTGAGAAAAACTCTTTTTTGGTGTTCTCGGGAACAAACACGAGATACCTTGCAGAAAAAATCTGCGCAAGTCTGAATTGCCAGTTGGGTAACCTTATCATTACCAAATTCTCTGACGGTGAGTTTGCTGTATCGTACGAAGAGTCTATCCGTGGTCGTGATGTATTCCTGGTGCAGAGTACATTCCCCAACTCTGACAATCTGATGGAGTTGTTGTTGATGATAGACGCAGCCAAGCGCGCATCGGCAAGACACATCAATGCGGTAATTCCCTACTTCGGATGGGCACGTCAGGACCGCAAAGACAAGCCACGCGTAAGCATTGGTGCCAAACTTGTGGCCGACCTTCTGAGTTGTGCCGGTGTAGACCGCGTCATTACAATGGATTTGCACGCCGACCAGATTCAGGGATTCTTCGACGTACCCGTAGACCACCTCTACGCATCTGGCGTCATCCTCCCCTACCTGCAGAGCTTGAAACTCAAGGACATGGTTATCGCCTCTCCCGACGTAGGTGGCTCAAAGCGCGCCAACTCGTATGCCAAATATCTGGGCTGTCCACTGGTGCTGTGCAACAAGACCCGCGCAAGAGCCAATGTGGTAGAAAGCATGCAGATTATCGGTGATGTGAAAGACAAGAATGTCATCATCGTTGACGATATGGTTGACACCGCAGGTACCATTACCAAGGCTGCCAACATCATGAAGGAAGCCGGCGCAGCCAGCGTGAGAGCCTGTGCTTCACACTGCGTAATGAGCGGCCCCGCCAGCGACCGCGTACAGCAGTCCGAACTGGAAGAGATTGTATTTACAGACTCTATCCCCTACACCAACCGCTGCTCCAAGGTAAAGCAGCTGTCTGTAGCTGATATGTTTGCAGAGACCATACGTCGTGTGGTTGAAAACGAAAGCATCTCTTCACAGTATCTGTTATAATGAAGATAACTTATAAGACACTACTTATTGGAGTGGCAACCGTCTTGTTTATGGGCGGTTGTCACTCCAATGCGTCTAAGGCCCCTGTCGAAAGCAGTGTAGCGAAAGACACGATAGCCAACGTACAACTCTATGACCTGCAGCGCAACACCGCCAACCTCTATGACGAGATAAGCAAGAACAAACTTACCGTAATAGACTTCTGGGCATCCTGGTGTGGTCCTTGCCGTATGGAGGCGCCCAACCTGATAGAGATATACAACGACTATAAGGACAAGGGGCTGGGATTTGTCGGCATCTCGCTTGACGGCGAATACAAGAAATGGACGGAAGGCATCGAACAGCTGCAATTGCCATGGCCGCAATACTCGGACCTCAGACAATGGGATGACACTCTGGCAAGAATGTATAACATTGAAAGTATTCCACACACAATCATCGTCAACAGCAAAGGCGAGATTCTGGCCCAAGGACTGAGAGGAGATGAGTTGAGACACTTTATCGACACCCAACTATAAAACGCGGAGTATGGCTGTATCCATGATAATAGCCATAACGCAAAATATACAAAGAGAAAAGGAGACATTCGCCGAATGTGGTGAATGTCTCCTTTTCTCTTTGTTGTCCAGTACGTGCCTATTTGATAATCTCGGCTATAGCTTTAGCCATCTCGGCCGCACCTTTGGCTGACGGATGTACACCATCGCTCAACATAAACTCCGGTTTGGAAGTCATACGCTCGCGAATGTCTATAATCTCACACTTGTTCTTCTTGGCCAACTTGCGGATAATGGGGATAATCTCGTTTTCAATCACCGTATTATTGATGTCATTCGGATTGACTATCTTGTTGGAAGCAACCAAGGGAAGCATCAGATAAATCTTAGGAGAAGAAGGCAGACGCTTCAGGCTGTCTATCATCTGCTGCATATCATGGGCAAACTCCTTTCCATATTGCCAGTTATGGGCTTTGGAATCATTGGTACCCAACTTAATGATGGCAATATTGGGATTGAAATCAAGAGCCTCACGCCATGCCTGCTCCTTCATATAAGGATGGTCACCCTTGTTGAGCATGGTACGGGCGCCGACGCCATAATTCTCCACATGATAGCCTTCGCCAAGCAAATTCTGCATTTGGGCAGGATAGCCAAACTGAGAGCGCATATCAATACCCGAACCGTCGGTGATACTATTACCGATACAAGCTACACGGACGGCATCGCGGCGATGACTGGGCAACTGGTTGAGCCATGAGGTAAGATTGCCAAGCATCTCATCGTGATACTTGAACTTGGAATTAAATCCAAACCCATGTCCACCAGAGGGATAAATATAAAGCGCGCATTTGCCACCCTTGGAACGCATGGCAGAATAATAAGCCACGGCATTGGTCACAGGAGGAACGCTCACATCGTCATTGGCCAACAAGAGAATGGCGGGCGGGGTAAGATGACGCTGCACATGGAGCTGATTGCTGAATTCCTTGACGAGCTCTGGATTATGCCATTCCTTTCCCAACAGGTTTTTAGCCGAACCGGCATGACCTTTCTTCTCGTCCATCGAGATGACGGGATAGAAAAGGATGGAGAAATTGGGACGATGGGCGAAATCGGCATGGGTAGAGATAGTCGAAGCAAGATGTCCTCCAGCCGAAGAGCCCATGATTCCGACATCATAGGGATTGACATGCCATACATCAGCACTATCGCGCACCATCTTCATGGCAGCCATAGCATCGCCGATAGGAAGCTGACGGTTACCATGTGGCAAACGATACTTCAACACAAAGCAGGCTATTCCCTGCTGATTGAAATACTCTGCCCAGTCGGTACCTTCATGCTGCATAGCGACTATCCAGTAAGCTCCACCAGGGCAGACTACCACGGCACGACCGGTGGCCTTCTCTGCAGAAGGAAGGAAACAACTGAGGGTGGCCTTGCCATCCTCGCTCACCGGCACTACAAACGAACGGCTCGTAGATTGAGCCTTGACCATTATCGCACATAAAGCGATGAGAATGAATAAATAAACTCTTTTCATTGTTTTGTTAGATTATCTTGTTATTCTTTATTTTCATGGATATTACGCTCCTCGCCCACACCCTAATAACGATGCCCAAGCGGAAGATGCCGCCAAAGGCAATTGGGCACAAGGCGCCAGAAGAACACCAAAAGGCGATAACGCCAATCGATAACCACCACATGGCGCCGACGGTATATGCTGCGGACGATGTGGCGGGCCACCACTTCAGGCTTCATCTTCATGTGAAAGCCAGAACCGGCAATGAGCGCAGTGTCAACAAAACCAGGACGGATGTCAGTAAACCGAATGGGGAGTCGCTGGGAATAAGCCAACTGCTCCAAAGCCTGGATATAGGTATTCTGAAAGGCTTTGGTCGCACTGTAGGAAGGCGCCGGAGCAAGTCCTTTCACACCAGCTATCGAAGAGATAACGGCAATATGCCCTCCCCCATGCGTTTTCATATACTGAAAGACAACATTGACAAGCCGGCAAAATCCCACCGCATTGGTATTGACGGTATTCATCTCTATCTGCGACTCCAAATCAAGGTTCTGCGAGCCGATACCAGCCGCATGGAAGTACAGGTCGACACCACCAAGGCGGTCTATAAGTGTCAAAAGACGGTCAGGCGCATCAGGCATGGTGACATCGCACAGCGCATAGTCAACACGGTCATCAGCCATTTCGCGAAGAGAGACAAGAGGCTGTTCTCTACGCGCCATAAGCCCCACTTGCCATCCATCACGGATAAGACGGCATGCCACTTCACGGCCAATACCCGATGAAGCTCCTACTATTATTGCCTTTTTCATCGTAACAAAATTACGAAAAATAGATGGAAAACAGAGAAAAACTGCAGATTATTTGTTTTTTCACGCGATTTCTACTATTTTTGCATTATATTTATATATTATAATAGGTATATCACACATAAATATGAATAGTTTTATAAAACAAGTATTGGCTACGGTAGTGGGCATTATGCTTTTCTTCCTCATTACCGGCGTTATTGCCACTATGAGCTTGGTGGGAATGATTGCATCAAGCGAAGCGACAAAGAATGTAAAGGAAAACTCTGTCCTGGTCATCCATCTTTCTGGCGTGATGAAAGAACGCAGCCAAGATAATGTCCTCAACAAGCTGACAAGAAATGCCACCGGCAATCCTGGTCTGGAGAACACCTTAGCCGCCATTAAGAAAGCCAAAGACAACAAAGATGTCAAAGGCATTTATCTGGAAGCAGGCCTGTTCAGCACCGACTTTGCCTCGCTCCAGGAACTTCGACAGGCTCTGGCCGATTTCCGCAAATGCGGTAAGTGGATTGTTGCTTATGGCGAAACCTATACACAAGGTACATATTATCTGGCATCGGTTGCCAACAAAGTATATCTCAATCCCCAAGGCAGTCTGGACTGGCATGGCATCGCTGCCGAGCCTATGTTTGTCAAAGACCTGCTTGCCAAGTTTGGCGTCAAGATGCAGGTGGTAAAGGTAGGCAAATACAAGAGTGCCACAGAAATGTACACCGAAGACAAGATGAGCGACGCCAACCACGAACAAGTCAAGAGATATATCGATGGCCTCTGGGGCAATATGTGCAAGGCGGTGTCAACGAGCAGAAGTATAAGCGTGGACAAGCTCAATGAATACGCAGACAACATGTTGCTCTTTGACGACCAAAAAACACTGATTAACCGCAAGCTCATCGACGGCCTGCTCTATACTGACCAAGTGAAGGGCGTAGTCAAGAGCATGCTGAAGATAGACAGCGACGAGTCTATCAACCAGATTTCCGTTGCGGATATGGGCAATGTCAAGGAATCTTCTACCGATGGAGAAGAGATTGCCGTTTATTATGCCTACGGCAACATTGTCAACACCCCACTTGAGGCATCAGGAGGCCTGTTGGGCAACGACGACTACATCGTAGCCACCGACGTGTGCAAAGACCTGCAGAAACTTGCCGACGACGAAGATGTCAAAGCCGTTGTATTGCGCATCAACTCTGGAGGCGGCAGCGCTTATGCCTCTGAGCAGATGTGGCACCAGATAGAGATGCTCAAGAAGAAGAAACCAGTAGTAGTATCTATGGGTGGAATGGCCGCATCGGGTGGCTACTACATGAGCTGCAACGCCAACTGGATTGTGGCTGAGCCGACCACACTCACCGGAAGTATCGGAATCTTTGGCGTCATCCCAGACCGAAGCCAACTGCTTACGCAGAAGTTGGGCATAAAGTTTGACGAGGTAAAGACCAACAAGAACTCCACATTCGGCAGCAGCGCCCGCCCGATGAATGCAGACGAGCAGGCCATACTGCAGAGTTATATCAATCGCGGCTATTCCCTCTTCCTCAAACGCGTAGCGGACGGCAGAAAGATGAAGGTCGAGCAAGTGAATGAGATTGCACAGGGCCATGTCTATCTCGGTCAGGATGCCATAGGTCTGAAACTGGTAGACGAATTGGGCGGAATAGACCAAGCCATTGCCAAAGCTGCAAAGCTCGCCAAACTGGACCAATACTATACAAGCAGTTATCCCGGCGAGCCCGACTTCCTTGCGGCTCTGCTTACCGACGTACAGGAAGGCAACTATCTTGACGAGCAGATGCGTGCTGGACTTGGCGAATACTATGAGCCATTCAAGCTCCTCAAGAGCCTGAACAAGATGGATGTCATCCAAGCCCGTATGCCCTTTTACATGAATCTGAGATAACAATGAGAACCGAAGGAGATTTTATCAAAATCAACGAATGGCTTTCACCGCTAAGCTGGCTCTACGGCTTAGGGGTGAAATTCCGCAATCTGCTGTTTGATACCGGCGTATTGAAATCACAGTCGTTTAAAACGCCGGTTATCTCCGTAGGCAATATCACCGTAGGCGGTTCCGGTAAGACACCACATGTGGAATACTTGATACGTCTGCTGCAAGACTACGTGCCCGTCACCGTATTGTCACGTGGATACAAGCGCAAGACCAAAGGCTACCAACTGGCCAACGCCCACTCTACCATGAGTGACATCGGCGACGAACCGTATCAGATGAAGATGAAGTTTGACTCTATACACATTGCTGTAGATGCCAAACGCACACGAGGAATAGCACATATCATCAACGACAAGGAGACACGCGACACCGGAGCCATCCTCCTTGACGATGCCTACCAGCACCGCTATGTGAAGCCGGGCATCAACATTCTGTTGGTCGACTACCACCGACTCATCATCTACGACCGTCTGCTTCCTGCAGGCCGACTCAGAGAGCCAGCCACCGAGAAGAAGAGAGCAGACATCGTGATTGTCACCAAATGTCCGAAGGACCTGAAGCCAATGGAATACAGGGTGCTGACCAAGGTTATGAATCTGTTCCCATTCCAGGAACTCTACTTCACCACCATCGACTATGACAACCTGAAGGGAATATACAACGGCAAAAGCCTAAGCCTGAAGGAGATAGCCAACAAGAAGATTGTCTTGCTCACAGGCATTGCATCTCCCAAACAGATTGTCACAGACCTGTCTCCGCTCTGCAACAGCATAATCCCTATTACCTTCGGCGACCACCACGCCTTCACAGACAAGGATATCGAGTATATCAACCAGTGCTATCAGGAGGTAGACGGCGACAAGGTGATTGTAACCACCGAGAAGGATGCAACCCGCCTGACAGAGATAGAGGGACTCAGCGAGGAAATCAAGTCGAATATCTATGTACTCCCTATCCATGTCACTTTTATGCTCGGACAAGGAGAGAAATTCAACCATAAGATTCTGAGTTACGTACGCAAGAACTCCCGTAATGCCAAGTTGCTCAAGGCCAAAAACGAGCAGCCTGCCAAAAACAGCAGCAAGCCCGTCAACAAGCCACGGACCATAAGTTTTAAGAACAATTGATTCGCGTACGCAATGCCACTTCCCGGCACAGGACTACTATAACTAATGATTAAACGTTCATAAACAATAATGACTGATATTTCAAAACTGGGTGAGTTTGGACTTATCGACAGACTCACCAAAGACATCAAGCCCAAAAACGATTCAACAATCTACGGTGTAGGCGACGACTGCGCCGTACTCAATTATCCCGACACCAGAGTACTGACCACAACAGACATGCTGATGGAAGGCGTCCATTTTGACCTGACCTACATTACCATGCAGCAGTTAGGCTACAAGGCTGCCATGGTCAACCTCAGCGATGTCTTTGCCATGAATGGCAGTCCGCGACAGCTGCTGGTCAGTCTGGCAGTAGACAAGCGTTTCGATGTAGAAAGCATCGACGACTTCTACACCGGCCTCAGACAAGCCTGCGACAAGTGGAATGTAGATATAATAGGTGGAGACACCACCTCTTCGCGCACCGGTCTTGCCATAAGCATCACTTGCATCGGCGAAGCACAGGAAAAGGACATCGTCTATCGCAACGGGGCTTCAGAGACCGACATCATCTGCGTGAGTGGTGACCTGGGGGCCGCCTATATGGGTTTGCAGCTGCTTGAGCGCGAGAAGAACATCTTCTACGAGCAATACGATGCTCTGTCACAGAAGGTAAAGAAAGCCGAAAAGAGCGGTGACAAAGATGCACTAAAAGCCCTCAGCAGCGAGGAAGAGGCACTGCGCATGTATCAGCCCGATTTCGCCGGCAAAGAATACATCATTGACCGACAGTTGCGCCCCGAAGCCCGCGGTGACATCATGGCCCAACTGCACGAAGCCAACATACACCCCACAGCTATGATGGATATTTCCGACGGACTAAGCAGCGAGATACTGCACATCTGCAATCAGAGCCATTGCGGGTGTCGTATCTATGAGAACAAGATACCTATCGACTACCAGACTGCAGTCATGGCTGAAGAACTGAATATGAACGTGACGACCTGCGCACTCAATGGTGGTGAAGACTACGAACTGTTGTTCACTGTTCCCATTGGCGACCACGAGAAGCTGAATGGAATGGACAACATCAAGCAGATAGGCTACATTACTAAAGAAAGCCTGGGAAAAATGCTCATTACAAGAGATGGAAATGAGTTTGAACTTACAGCCCAGGGGTGGAACCCGCTTAAACATTAATTCACATTTAAGCCCTATAACGCCGTTTTTCACACAACAACTGTTAACAAAGTGAAATTCGGCATTATTTTCTTAGGCATTATGCTTGTAGTTCCAGAAAATGTTGTACCTTTGCACACGCAAACAAGAAACAACGATGGTGCCATAGCTCAGTTGGTAGAGCAAAGGACTGAAAATCCTTGTGTCCCCGGTTCGATTCCTGGTGGTACCACGAAAGAAAGCAGTTAAGTTTTACTTAACTGCTTTCTTCTTTTTTCCCGTTACCAGACTCACCATATATTATAGTGGGTCAGCGGATTTTCCCGGTTGGTGGCAATGGACAATTATGAATAAAGTGTTGCCAGTCTATACATGAAGAACCTAACATCCCCGACGCCTCTGAACTGTGTTCTGAAAGCTTTGATTTTAGCATTAAACGAGGCTCACCCGATAAACCAGGGGGCTTTATATGTATAAAAGTCTAAAAATCACGGATGATAAGAGGTTTCCTCATGAAAAATGAGTAACTTTGTAGTCAGTAATCAATAAAATGATTTGCCAATGATATAAGAGAGACTATTTATAAGACATATTAAAGAAGTGTTTGCTTCTTACTAAGAATATTCGGAAAATCGCCAATTAGAAGAATATGTAACCTGTAGTAAGTAGGTGAATGCTCATGCCGTAAGGTGTGGGCTTTTCCTTATTTGGGTTGCATGGGTGTTTGGCGATACCTCCGAATTTCAAATAAAGGATTGCCTGCACCTATTTTTTATGCCCTTACGAAAACAGCAAAATAATATGTCTATGAGAAAAATCGTATTGAAACACAAGGTGTTGCCCAAGCAGCAACCTTTATTGCAGAAAGCCTTGCTGACAGCTACATTCGCAATGCTTTCATCTGATTTGTTTGCCCAAAGATGGAGAGGGGAATATGACGACATTACTCCAACTCCTTGGTGGCTTAGTATGTTCATTGTCACTGCTTTCCTATTTTATTTATGGATTAGGAAAAGCAAAAGGCTTAAATATTTAGATATTAAAAATGAGACCCCATTAAAGGTAATGTTGGGACAAATAATAAAGTGCTTTTTGTTAGACATTAAGGACAATCCTATCTATACAATAATTACCATTGCCACATTAGCATTATACACAATTATGCTATTGTATCAATGGGCATACTATGTCTTTATTGCATTTTTATGTCTTGCTGCATTAGGAGTTGTTATTTATGTAAAGTGGGATGACAAAAATGATAAAAATATAAATTAACAAATAAATATGGCATCAATTATCACAGCATTTTTCTTCTTGCTCATAATGTTTATTGGGCATGAGAAACCTCTCAATTACAAGCGAGGAAAGTTGAAAACATTTGGAGCTTGGCTTTTAGTGGCACTATCTTTAGCAGACATGGCTTTGGCTGTTTGCATTGCATTAAAGGTACAAAGCACCTACAATGAACTTGATTACACATTCGAGTTTTTCAAGAGGTATGCACTATCATCCATTCTTATGTTTGGATGGGCTGTGTATATTTTCAAAAGTGGACCTCTACGCTCGAAGAAGTGGAAAAGGGCAGTAAAGTCTATACTTTATTTCTTGTCAAGTTTTATGCTACTTGGTTCTTCAAGTTCTGACCCTACGGCAGAATATATGGCTATGGTTCTAACATTTGTTCTATTCTTTACGATATCATTGATAGACGTACAAAAAAAACAAGACAATGAACAGATAAAAGGACAAGTTATTTCCAATTTTCAACAAGCATCACTTTGGAACATTATGGGTAAGTATGCAGTAAAAATCTGTGCAACTTGTGTAATGGCATTTTTCTTTATTGTATGCGGTATTGGATTTAAATATGATGATGCGATGAACGTTTTGGGGCTTTTTTACTTACCCTGGTTTTTCATTGCGTTTGTTTACTATACCTATTTATTATGGAGCAAAAAGCCTGTTACAGGTGAGAAAATCCTCCTATTGCCATTGCTGCAAAAAATATCTTTATTTCAGAATTACTCCGCTGATAGTATTCACATGAAGAAAGACCTGATAAAGACTGTGCTTCCATTTCTTCTGACATCAATAATTTGCCCTTTTGTATCATTATTTTGTAACGATGAGGATAATTATACTCTTTCAGCATTGTTGTGTGCCATAGCACCTATTCTCCTCATAATTAATTTAACAAAATCATATTCTAACAAATGGCTTTATAGCCAAAAACAATCAAAAGATGAATAACATGAAATCAAAACTAATTATACTTTTACCCCTCTTAGGAATATTATTAACAGGTTGTACAGAAAATTGGCAATTAAAACAGGTGCAATCCGACATCTTCCTTATAGACCTGCCTATAGGTACTTCAGAAGTGGAAAAAAGTACAGACGGACTACATTATTACATTGAATATAAAGCTCCCATGCCAAATGACCAAAGCATCTATGTGGAAGCATTCCCTTGGATTAAGACACCCAAAGAAGCAATGGAGATTGTGGGCAAGCACAGCTTTGCTTTTAATGATATAAGCCACGGCAAGGAAACAAACTTTGATTACAACACTATCAGTGGAGTTAAATATGAGGGCGATGATGGAAGTCATTTACTCAAAGGTGAAATATTCTGTTTCAATAAAGATGGCTATACGGTTATTGTTTCAAGCTATGGAAGATATAGGGACTATCGTACTATAAGAGATATAGTGCGTAGCATAAAATTTGGTGTTCCGCCTATGACAAATGAGCAGAAAGAAAAGGCTTTTAATCCTAAAAAAATTGCTCAAACTTTATCTAAGCAGATTAAGCAAGCCCTTAATACTTATAATGGAAAAAACCAAATATGTGACAGCACAAGTTGGGCATTAGAGATAGTAGTAGACAATACTATGCCTCCTACTGTACATATTAATTGTTGGTTAAGCCCACAGGCAACAGAACGTCTAAGAGACCCTATAAGAAGAGATTATGCTTTTAAGCATGCTTTGATGTCGCCATTAGAACTCTTGAATATGCCTATTGCAAAAAGTTTACAAATGAGAGAAGACAATCTCTTAACATTGAATTTCAATTATTTTGATAAATATGGAAATTATTTAGAAATAGGCGAAGAAGATGAATAGTTTTCCTCTACATTACAGCCTAAGCAGGGATGGTTTGCCACTGATTGACTCTACAAAGAGCCTTTTCTGCCATGCAGCAGGGATAATAAACAAGAGTAAATAACCAAGGAAGCAAGCCTGTTGTTTTCTAAAATGTTTCAACTACGAGACTGCTCTTTTGTGTTTTGCTATTAGAACTCAATCATTTGCAGGGATATACAATAAGGACTGAAAATCCTTGTGTCCCCGGTTCGATTCCTGGTGGTACCACGAAAGAAAGCAGTTAAGTTTTACTTAACTGCTTTCTTCTTTTTTCCCGTTACCAGACTCACCATATATTATAGTGCCACACTTAGTGTCTTCATAAGAAAGGAGCACACACTACCAGCCCAGGAGTATTTGACCCCAGGAGGCCGTTTGGACTTTGCCTTTTTCTAGAATTAAGACTGGGCATGCAGATGGTAGCCCGCTTATCTGGCGCAGTCATTGCTATCAGTCAGGAGTTCATCCCTACCGACTTTCTAAGCCCCTTCAGTGCCGCCGTGACCATCATTGGCGGCTCGTATCGGACGATACTCACATCCGCATCGGACGCCACGCACATCCGTACCGTCCGATACGCGCATCCGTTTCGGACGGTACGCGTCGGCCAAGTCACCGACCATGCCTCCAGAACAGCTCATCCTGACACTGTTGGTCGAATACATGAAATGCGTCACTTATGAACTTGAAGTCACTATTCCTCTCTACAGAAACCAAAAAAGGGATAAGCCATTCTGTTACGGCCTATCCCTTGGATATAATCATCATCCTTGATGCTATTCTGTCTTCAATTGCGCGTCCTTGTTGCTACGATACTTGGCAAAGTACTGGTCGATTACGGCACGTTCCTCGGGAGTGACCGTACCCAGACGACGCATGATGCCATAATAACAGTTGCGCACCTGCTCACTTATCTGCTGACGGCTGTGTGTGCCAATAGAGTCACCCTGATAGGGACGATATATGCTCTCCAGCCTGGCCGCGATAACCTGCTTGACACTATCAACATTGCAGCCCGATGGCACGACGGCAGACAGCGTATCGACTTCGGCTACCTGCTTGGCGGTATCTGCCGCTACCGTGTCGGGCAAGATATAGGAGGTGGCCTCTTCGGGCGTTTCATCCGAACCGAAGCTGATGCCACTCTGGGCGATATAGACGATAGCCCCCACTATCACTGCGGCACCTGCCACCAACGCTGCCCACTTGAGACCTCGAGAGAAATCTACCGACGGACGACTGTCAAGGGCCGTTGCCACGTCTTCGGCATACATATATCTGTCTGTTCTGCCCAGACTGCAACACTTGGCAATAACCGGCGCAAAGTTGTCGGGCAATGTCATCTGCCGCAACACCAGTCCCAATGAGTAGATGTCCGACCGGGTGTCTACCGCCACGGTCTCGTCTTTCTGCTCAGGAGCCTGAAAACGGGTAGATGTAAACGGGGCCTGAATTTCATCGGCAAACGGAGGACGCAGGTCTAACAGTTTGACATTGTCGCCCTGCTTCGTAATAAGGATGTTCGACGGCTTCAGATTGCGGTGGACCATAAAGCGCTGATGGATGCTCTGTAGTGCATCTATCAGTTGTCGCGCCACCCGCTCTTGTTCCTCTTCCGTATGTTGTTCTGCCAAATAATCGGTTATGGAGCGCCCTTCTATATACTCTTCCACGATGCACCGCCCCAAACGGGCGTCATCTATCAGTTCATAATAGACGGGAAGATAGGTACTGTTCAACTTGGCCACAGCCTCATACTCTTTCTTGAGCAAGGCTACATACTGGCGGCGCTCGACATATTCCTCCTTTAAGGTCTTGGCAATATATGTTTTGTCATCTATGGTAAAACGAAGTAAACGGAAGATTCCCTTTGAGGGTATCTCAACATATTTTATATTAGATAAATCAAATTTGCTCATGCTACCAAATTCTAAATACGTTATCTATGGCTACAAATTTACGAAATGTTTTAGAGATAAGCCCCATTTTGTTTTGTATTTTTTTATATTATTCCTAATTTTGCCGTATGATATTCTATTTTTCAGGCACAGGCAATACAAAATGGGCCGCAAAGCATGTTGCTGCACGCTTAAACGAAGAGTTGAAGTTCATCCCCGATGAACTTTCTACCGACATGACCTACACCGTCAATCCGGGTGAAAGCATAGGTTTTATCATTCCTGTCCACGGATGGCGTCCGCCGCTATTGGTGCGACGCTTCCTATCCCAATGCCAGTTCATTCATACCGACAAAGTATATACCTATATTATATATACAGCTGGCGACAGCATCGGCAAGGCTGTCGAGATATTCGAAAACGACCTGAAGCATCACGGGCTGACTGTCGATGCCGCACTCTCGCTCATCATGCCCGAATCGTATGTGGGTCTGCCATTCATGGATGTAGATAAGGTAGAAAAAGAAAAGGCCAAGAAACAGAAAGCAGCCGAAGAGTTGGAAGTCTTTGTCAGCGATGTCATCCTCCCCAAGAAGCAGGACATACGGAAAGTCATCAAAGGTCCCGTGCCGTCATTCTTCAGTGGGCCTATAGGCAGTTTCTTTGTCAATCGCCTGATAACCGACAAGCGTTTCCACGTAGAAGCAGACCGTTGCCTACAGTGCGGAATGTGTGCATCCGTATGCCCGGTCAATGATATCGAAGGCGGAAAAGGCAAGATGCCCTCATGGAAACACAATGGCCAATGTCTTACCTGTTTCTCCTGCTATCACCACTGCCCTACCCACGCTATCGAATTTGGTCGGCAGACACAGAAAAAGGGACAATACTATTACGACAAGAACAAGTAAGTCAGAGGTATTTCTTGAATGAAATGCCAATGCGCCTGGGAATAAGAAACATGATGTCTACGGGTGCCAACGGCAAGAACCCGAGACAATGGCGCATGGCCATCCATGCCGTCTCGATGCTTTTGCGCAGACTGGCTGTCTTGTTCTCACGGCCATACTTGCCGAAAGTACCACCAGCCATTACCTCACGCATAATCTGCCGCCCCCACCGGCTGTCGGCCTTTGTGAGCGTGAATGGAAAACTGTCGCGCGGTAACCCTATGCTGTCGACCATCAATGCGCCGACAGCCCTGAAGCCACGATAATAACCCATCTGCCGGAGGCGGGCGGCAAGTAGGTCTACATCATAATTACCCTTATTCCTATCCAGCATCAGGGCCAAATCGCAGATTTGCCGCAAGCCTACCCCTTCGACCAGCAGATGGTTGAACAGGTGTTTGAAAACAACCAGAATATCCATTACTGCCGACAACGTATGGACATCGACATCATTTATCGGCAATGTATGGGGCGATGTTGCCTCGTCGGCTATCCATCGGTCAAAACGATGCTGATGACCGGCAAAGCCAAAGGTCTCTATACGATGATGAAGTTCGAAGCGGGTCTTCTGATACGAGAATTCTGCATGCTTGTCCAACTGGTCGTCCACCACTGGAACGTTCAACTTGTCTGCCATCAAGCGTTTGGCTGACTCATAATGAGACAGAGGCACATAGAAATCAATGTCGCCCGTACTGCGCAGACTGACCTGGTGATAATAGCGTGCTGCAATCTGACCCTTGAAAACCAGATAAGGTATCTGCGCCTCTGAGAGGATTTGGGCTATCATTGCCACATGAGCATCTCTGGTGGCAGCGTGGCGCTTATGCCCCATGAGGATAGACATAATCTCCATCGCCCCCTCGTCATTGGTACGCACATTATTGGAAAGCAAGGCCTGAGCTACGAGTGCCGACACGGCCTGTTGCCGCGAAGCCCGAAAAACGGGGCTCAGCAGTTCTTCATCATAAGAGACCGGCAGTTCTTCGTTATGCCACAGAGCACTTCGCACAAGCCTCAACAGTTCTTTATGTATCAGTTTTTCTTCCATACGCGGTCTTATCTTTTGAGAAATGCCATAAACTGTGGCAGTTTCCACATCATCTTCATCACCTTCATAACTTTTCCCGACAAGTGAAACGACTGGTAGATGGCCGTATCTTCACGCCACATCTGGCGCCGGCGCGAACTGTCGGTCGACAATCCGCCCATATCCATCTTTACGATATAGCGACGAAGATAAACCGTATGAATACGATTGACATAAAGATTGCGGAACAACCAATCGGTATCAGCAGCAATCTGATAATGTTCGTTGTAGGCACCATAGCGGGCAAAAACATCGCTACGCACATAACAAGTGGGATGCAACGGCAGCCACCCCGCGCGCAACTTCCACCGCCTATTGGTTCCGCTTATCCAGTTGCGTATCACTCTGTCGCCTCTGACAAACAAGCCATCACCATAAACCATATCGGCAGCCGAAACGGCCATCGCCTCGGCCACTTGCGAAATGACAGTGCTGTCATAGAGTACATCATCTGAATGGACCAGTCCTATGACATCGCCCGTAGCCAGGCGCAACCCTTTGTTAATGGCCTCGTACATGCCGTGGTCGGGCTCGCTAATCAGGTGGGAAATATGGTCTCTATACCGGTTGATGACATCGAGTGTACCATCGGTAGAGCCTCCATCGACCACGATATACTCGATGTCGGCATAATCCTGACGGATTACGCTCTCTATCGCCCTGCCTATAGTGTGGACGCGATTGAGACAAGTGGTTAAGATGGTAACTTTCATCCTGACGACTTTGGATAGGTTTATACTTTCAATTTGGATATGGATATGCGCTTGATTTCTTCCTCAATGGCTTTGGGGTCATTGCCGCAACGCTTCTTGACCTCATAGACTTTGGCATCGGCAAGAGTACGATACCACCATCCTTGCAGAAAATGCCAGAGAAATCCCTCCTTGCCATCGAGGAAACCCAATCGGAAGAAATAACGATAAACAAACAGGGCAAAAGCACGCCAGAACAATGGGAGACGGGCGTATTTGAGTTTCTTGGCACGCACACCTGCTGAATGGGTGCCAATATTAAGAATCTGTTGGGGGCTATGCTTCTGACACTCTATGGTCAGCAGTTCGATGGCTTCGCGCGTGGCATACCAGTTGTGCTTGGCCGTCCACTCGGTAAGCGTCATCAGGCTGGCATTGTAGAAGGGATATGACATATCGGCCGTCGTACCCTCGGTGAGATAGATATGTTCATCCATCAGCTTGTCCTCTATCCTCGCCTTGCCATACCTGAACAGGCGCAACAGTACCAACGGAATGATGCCATGATTGATTTCACGGCCCATGAAATTATAGAGACATCTCAGGGTATAGCCATTGACTCCCGAAGGGGTGGCAGGCAATCGGCGTTCTATCTCGTCTATCAGTTTGTCTGTGAGATATTCGTCGGCATCCAATCGCAAAACCCACTCGGTGGTAATAGGAAGATTGTCCAACGCCCATTGAAACTGCTTGGCATGCGACTGAAACTCATGCCTCACGGCTACAGCTCCCATCTCCGTGGCCAGTTCTACCGTGCGGTCTGTACTGAAACTGTCAACGACATACACCGTACGGGCAAACTTCTGGGCATTCTGCATTACCCTTGCGATATGCCGCTCTTCGTTGAGCGTAAGGATGATTACGGATATATCTTGCATAGAGTCAGCTGTTTAATACACGTTTCTTGATAAATCGGGCAGGATTGCCACCTACTACAGTCCATGCCTCGACATCTCTGAACACACAGGCCCGAGCTCCCACTACGGCACCCTCGCCGATGGTCACCCCTTTACCGATAAAACACCCCGCAGCCACCCACACGGAATGTTCTATCCTGATGGGGGCGGTTATCAATGGATTGGTCGATTGGCTGATGTCATGGGATGCGGTAAAGAGTTGACTTCCCTGGGATATCACGACATTGTCGGCGATGGTCACCACATCCTTATTATATATCTCGACACGAGGGGCCAGACAGCTGTGGTCTCCGACCTGCAGATTCCATGGTGCCCAGATTTTGCACGATGGATAGATGTCGGCCGTACACGACACGCGCGCACCAAAAAGCCTCAACAGCCAAATGCGCAACAGATTGAAGCAAGGCAAAGCCAAGCATCTGAACAAAGTCATATTGACCAAACGCCACAGAAGCTGTTTCTTGTGGTGGGGCTTAACCTCATTGTAATGTGAGAGATCTACATGCTTTATTTCTTCCATCTTCTTCATTGATTATCTTTCTCAATATACCCGTAACGGTAGGCCAAATCCGGATATTGCATCATCTTATAGATATAATAGATACAAGCAAAATAGAGAACAAACTGGAATCTCATCGAAGATATGGGCGAGAACAGGCTATCCCATATCAATCCGATTAGGCTGCTGGTCAGCACAAAACTGAATATGCTCTGGCGACGCAAGGCAATGACGCCACATCGGATGAAGAATGCAATAATCAGGACAGACAGCAGCATGGCCAAGACACCATTGTATACGCCATAACCCACTATGACCGAATGGGTAGGTATGACATCTATATTCAGCTTGCGCTTATCTATGCGGGCGCCCTGTATCTCCAGCAACATCGTATTATAATACATACCTGGGTCGCGCGCCCATGCGCCCCATCCCACCCAAGGAGAGTCGGCAAAGGCATTGAGTCCTACGAAGGGCTCGGTGCGTCCTATCTTGAGCAACTCCAGCACATTGTATGGATTGTCCATCTTGGCTATCTGCGTGTGAGCATTGCCTCCATATATCTTGCCCGACAACACGCTGTCGACATACATCTTGTAGGAATAGGCACCAACAGCAAGGACCAAAGCGGCTCCCACAAATACCTTCTTCTTGTTCCACCTTATGCGCTCGTACAGAAACAGGGGTATCAAGCCACTGACAAGGAGTATAAGTCCATTGCCTCGCGCACCGAGCACAATGGAAATCGCTCCGAGGACGATAAACACGATTGACGCCTTAAGGTTTTTGAATCCCAACCAAACCGACAGCAGGACAGCAGCGCTGTTGATGAGTGGGCTTATCTTGAACTTGAAATAAGCCATGGCTATTCCCTCGCCAGACTTGACATCCTGAAAATCAACATCCATCTCTCCAAGTCCGAAGAAATCGTTGACTCTGAAAAACAAGATATTAGCTATCAACGTGCCCACCAGGAAGAAGACTATGTTGGACCTATTCTTGAAAAACAAGCCCAAGACAAACAAGAACTTCAGATAACACATCGCCGTGACGGCCACTCCCCTGGCAGCATTCTGCAAAGAGTTGTCCACAAGTGTCTCGCTGACAATCTGGACAACCAACAAGGCTGCGAAACACTTGGAGAGTCTCATTATCTCGGCATCATGCTGGAAGACACCTAATCCGCGGTTCTTCATCACATAAAGCCAGAAATAGAAAATCACAAAGATATCAAAGGCAGAGACGTTTCCAACGAATTCAAAACGAATCTGGTCGAGTATACAGAGGATGACTATGGAAACAAAATTCATCATCTCCCACCCTCCTTGTTATGGTTAAACCTGTCGGCAATCATTGCAAACAGCCTGCTACGCTCTTGCCTGTTGACACAGACCAACATAAAAAGCGCGGGGACCACCAGGGCAATAGCCAACACAACGGCTACAAGCCCAAGGAGCGAGTCGCCGACATACAGATGGATGACGCTGACAATGACATAAGACGCTGCTGTCAGCACAACTGCCCCCGTCAGTACCTTAGTGATATAATCGCGATAGCTCACACCCACCATCCGATGCAAGAAGAAGACGCGCACCATCTGGGTCATTCCAAAGACTATCGCCAAAACCAAATAGGCACTTTGCGGAGCTGCTCCCATATACAACACTATCAGGACAACGGGAAGTACCAAAAGCAGGGTTATGGCCTCTGCCACCTGATAGCGCTTCACAGTGCCTGTGGCTTGGATAGCAGTGTTGACTGGCGCGGCAAGTGCATTGACCAGTGTGGCCCAAAGCATCATCTGCAGCAAGGCAGAAGTGGTGGCGGGCACCTCCACCAACCATATTCCAAGCAGATAGTCGGGCATTATCAGAAATGGCAATGAAACCATCAGCATGATACCCACCGAGAGTTTGGAACTGTAATAGACCAGCTGGGCCATCGCTCCACGGTTCTCTTCTGCATAATACTTGGTAATCTGAGGCTTGGCAGCCATCATAAAGTTTGCACCAAAAGTGGAAAGTGAAGCATTGACCTGCTGGACGAGCGCATTGGCCGCATTGACGACAGGGCCGAAAAACAGATTGAAGAGTATGGGGATGCCCTGGGTATGCGCCACATAAGCAAAGGCTCCTGTGAGCGACCAACCGGAAAATCCCAACATCTCGACGAGCAGAGACTTATCCCTCGGCTCACGCGTCATCAATATAGAGAAATGCTTCTTGCAGAAATACCCGTAATACACGCGCACCCCGACCTGTATCAGACATAGCAATACGGCATAGGCTACGAGGCGGTCGCCGCCCCAAGCCAACAGGACAAAAGCCGTCGCAAGGACGGCTAACGACTGCACCACAGAGATATACGCAAAGACGACCATACGCTCGTATGAGATGATGAGCGCATTGTAAGGCAGGCTCAACACGTCGATGACAGCGGCAACTATCGTAAGTTGGCAGACAATATTGGCTGCCAACAATCTGCTCTCGGGGATATAAAGCACATAATTGACAAAAACGACACCGACAATCTCGCCCAACGCAAATATCAATAACGCCAGCAAAGCAAAGATATACCTGCTGGTAGCAAACACACGGCGAAGCATCATGTCATCGCCCTTGCCCATATAAAAGTTGAGGAAACGCTGAGCGGCATTGACCAAAGAAGCATTGATGAAGACAAAGAATGTCACAACGCCTCCCACAACGCTGTAAATGCCATAGTCGACCACGCCCAAGGCTTCAAGAAAGAGTCGGCTGGAATATATCCCCACCGCAATAGTCAAAAACATACGCGCGCTCAATGCGAGTGTATTCTTAGCTATTCGTTGGTTGTTATGTAGGGTTGACTCAGTCATAATCAAGGCATGTTCATGCTTGTGCGACACAAGACAGGCGCTTACATAGATTGCTTGCACAATCCCAACCCCATCTATCTGTCGGCTATCGCATACAAAGGTACAATTTATAAATGACAAAAAATCACATTTCCTTGATTTTTCATAGTCTTTTCGTTAACTATTTAAGTTTAATTTTATAACTTTGCCCTCAAACAAAGGACTACAATGGATAAAAGTACACTCAGAATAGTATTTATGGGTACTCCCGAATTTGCAGTAGAGTCATTGCAGACATTGGTAGAGGGAGGATATAATGTGGTAGCAGTAGTAACCCAGCCCGACAAGCCTGTAGGCCGTCATCAAGACACGCTACAGGCTTCGCCAGTTAAAAGATATGCATTGGAACACAGCATCCCCGTGCTCCAACCGGTCAAAATGAAAGACGAGTCATTCATCGAACAGCTTCGCAGTTTCAACGCCGACATCCAGGCTGTCGTTGCCTTCCGCATGCTGCCCGAAGTGGTATGGGGGATGCCCAGATTTGGCACCTTCAACGTGCATGCTGCCCTCTTGCCGCAATACCGCGGCGCAGCCCCTATCAACTGGGCGGTAATCAATGGAGAGACTCTGACCGGTGTAACAACTTTCTTCTTGGACAAGGACATTGATACAGGTAGAATCATCGACAAGAAGACCTTTGACATACCTGATGATGCTGACGTTGAATATGTCTATGACGGCCTGATGCGTCTTGGTGCCCAACTGTGCAAAGAGACGATAGACAAGGTCATCGAGTGTGACGGAGACGTGCCCTCCGTTGCCCAAGAAGACAACGACTGTCTGAAACCGGCACCCAAGATATTCAAAGAAACATGTGAGATAAATTGGAATCAATCAGCCAAGCAAGTATATGACTTCATCCGAGGACTGTCGCCCTATCCAGGAGCATGGTCATCGTTGGAGCAATCGGTTGAGGCGTCAACCAAGAACAAACTGGTGCTCAAAGTATTCAAGACCGCAAAGACAGGAAGAAGTACTGGACAAAAGGCGGGAACAATCATGGTCGAAGGCAAACGGATGTTCGTCGCCTGCGCCGACGAATGGCTGGAGATTGTCAACCTGCAGATTTCCGGCAAGAAGCGTATGAACGCAAACGATTTTCTTAACGGCATGCGTACCATCGAGGACTATCATTGTACAAAATAAAAAACTATGAAACAAGCAGAAGATATAAAGAATGCAGTTGAGGTGCTGCGCCATGGAGGTGTAATACTCTATCCTACGGACACCGTGTGGGGCATAGGCTGCGACGCCACCAATGCAGAAGCGGTGGCCAAGGTGTATAAAATCAAGCAACGTGACGACTCCAAGGCCATGATATGCCTTGTCGACTCAGACGCCCGATTGCAACGCTATGTACGTGAAGTGCCGGCTGTGGCATGGGACCTGTTTGAACTGGCAGACAAGCCTACCACCGTAATCCTTGACGGTGCTGTGAACCTGGCTCCCAATCTTATAGCCGAAGACGGTTCCATCGCTATGCGCATCACTCGCGAAGAGTTTTCCAAAGAACTGTGCTTCCGTTTCCAGAAGGCCTTGGTAAGCACCAGCGCCAATATAAGCGGACAGCCAGCCGCCGCAAACTATTGCGACATATCACAAGAGATACTCGACGCCGTCGATTATGTTTGCTTCTCACGCCGCCAAGAACACAAGCCTCATACACCTTCGAGCATCATCAAACTCGCATTGGACGGAGAGGTTAAAATCATAAGAAAATAAGCAATCACGGACGATGACAAACGTAGCTACAGAATCAGACAAAACGATAATATCCAAGTTGGTAAAGTGGAACAAACAGCACTTGTCCGATAGGCAGAGCACATTGATTCTGTCATTCTTTATCGGCCTCTTTGCTGCCATCGCCGCTTTTATCCTGCATAGTATAATCAAGGAAATCCAGCACTTGCTTACCACTGGATTTACGATTACCAGCTACAACTGGCTATACTTGCTTTTCCCTGTCATAGGTATATACCTTACCTCGCTGTTTATCAAGTACATCGTCAAAGACAATATCTCTCACGGTATCACGCGTGTACTCTACGCCATATCGACCAAGAACAGCCACCTGAAGTCACACAACTGCTGGTCATCGGTGGTGGCGTCGGCTATCACCATCGGCTTTGGAGGTTCGGTAGGAGCCGAGGCACCTATTGTACTTACCGGTTCTGCCATCGGCAGCAATCTGGGACAGATGTTCCATCTTGAGAAAAAGAACCTTATCCTTCTCGTCGGATGTGGCGCAGCTGCCGCCATTGCCGGAATCTTCAAGGCCCCTATTGCCGGACTGGTTTTCACCCTTGAAGTATTGATGGTTGACTTGTCTATGGCGTCGTTGCTGCCAATCCTCACCTCATGCGTAACCGCCACCTGCTTCTCCTATATTTTTATGGGAGGCAGTGCCCTCTTCAACTTCCATCTTGACAGCATGTGGGGACTGGACCGCGTCCCCTCCGACATACTCCTTGGCATGTTCTGCGGACTGATAAGTCTCTACTTTATGCGTACAATGACCGCATGCGAGAACTGCTTTGCCCAACTTGCCAAACGGCCATACCTGAGATTGCTTGCTGGTGGTATGGTGCTAAGTCCGCTCATCTTCCTTTTCCCATCACTCTATGGAGAAGGATACAGCGCCATCAACACACTGCTTAACGGAAGCACACCCGAAGAGTGGAATCACGTCATGGACAACTCTCTCTTCTATGGGCATGGCGACCTGCTGGTCGTTTATGTCGGATTGGTATTGCTGACCAAGGTCTTTGCCACATCAGCCACCAATGGCGGTGGCGGCTGCGGTGGTACCTTTGCGCCATCCCTGTTTATCGGCGGATTCAGCGGCTTCTTCTTTGCGCGAATATGGAACATGTATCAACTGGGCCCCTACGCTCCTGAGAAGAACTTCACGCTATTGGGTATGGCTGGAGTGATGGCAGGGGTCATGCACGCCCCGCTTACGGGAATATTCCTTATCGCCGAACTTACCGGTGGCTACCAGCTCTTCATGCCACTTATCATTGTGAGTGTAGTTTCCACCCTTACCATCAGCATCTTTGAGCCACACAGCATCTATGCCATGCGATTGGCACGACAGGGAAAACTGCTCACCCACCATACCGACAAATCAATCCTTACCCTGATGAGGCTTGACAGTCTTATCGAACGCGAGTACACATCCGTCACGCCCGACATGCCACTCAGCAAACTTGTGAGAGCATACAGCGACAGCCATACCAGTTTCCTTCCCGTGTTGGACAAAGGCGGAACCCTACTGGGAGAAGTCAACATGACACGCAACCGACATATCATCTTCAGAACAGAGCTGTACAATCGGTTCAGAGTAGAGCAACTTATGTCCGACTGTCCTGCCAAGATTGGCGAAAACGACCCAATGGACGAGGCCATGCATAAATTTGAGAACACCAATGCCCAGTATCTCCCTGTAGTCGATGTCAACAACCGTCTGGTAGGCTACATCGACCGCACGCGAATGTATTCGCTATATCGCAAAATGGTTGCAGACTTCTCGGCAGAATAAGAAACCAAAGATATACGAAACCTTCCTATTCCCCAACATCATCATAGGGTCTTTTACGATAAAAGGCCCTATTTTTACACCTATTTATAATATATAGGGCAATAACGGAAAAATAATTACAAAGTCTGGCCGATAATAATTACTTTATTGCTAACTTTGCAGAGTTTTACGTTTAATCAAAAAAGAGAATGTTAAGGTTTAGAAAAATTACATTGGTCACCACCATGTTGGCCCTGGTGCTCCACGCCTTTGCACAGGGGCCCAACAACAGTGGAACTTACTACCAGGCTGCCACTGGTAAGAAAGGTGCCGCACTGAAAACAGCACTCTACTCCATTATCAGCAATCACGGAACCATAAGCTATCGAGAGCTGCTGAGCTACTATGAAAAGACCGACAAACGTGCCGACGGGAAACTGTGGGACATGTACTCTTGTACCACCAACTACACTTTCAGAGACAATGCCGGAGGGTACAAGAAAGAAGGCGACTGCTGGAACCGTGAACACTCGGTACCACAAAGCTGGTTCAATGAGGCATCACCTATGAAATCAGACATTGTCCATGTGGTTCCCACCGATGGTTATGTCAACAATCGAAGAGGCAACCTTCCCTTTGGTGAAACCCAAAAGCCAACTTACAGTTCAAACGGCGGTTTCAGCAAAGTAGGTCCTTGCTCTACCGAAGGCTATTCGGGTACTGTATTCGAGCCCAACGATGAATACAAAGGCGACTTTGCACGTATCTATTTCTATATGGCCACTTGCTACGAAAACAAGATTTCGTCATGGTCCAACACTGCAGTATTTGCCGGCAACAAATACCCTGCCTACAAGTCATGGTTTATCAAGATGCTGCTGCGCTGGGCGAAGCAAGACCCCGTAAGCAAGAAAGAGATAGACCGCAACAATGCCGTGTATGGCTGCCAGCAAAACCGCAATCCCTTCGTCGATTATCCTGGACTGGAGGAATATATCTGGGGCGGAAAGCAGAATGTCGCTTTCAGCTATGACAACTATGACAACAGCACCGATCCAGGTACTGACCCTGACCCCAACCCCGATCCTGACCCCAATCCTGACCCGGACCCAGATCCTAATCCGGACCCAGACCCCAATCCGGACCCAGACCCCAATCCTAATGGCGTTGTCTTTACGTTAGTCAAGTCTGAAACAGAGATTAATGCCGGTTCGTATTATATCTTGGTATTCCCAGGCAACGACAAGGTAAAATCATGCGCACTGTCAGACCTTACCGATGGCAAGAACTTCTATACTTCTGCCGACGTAACTATCGGATCCGACGAGACCATCACAACTACCGTAGACGAAAAGGGCAAGCCCCACCAGCTGCTTCTTGGCGGAACCAAGGGCGCCTACACCATCTACGACGTCATGGGCAAAGTATATCTTTCACAGACCAGCAATGACAATAAGCTCTACACCGCTACTACAGCATCCGACAACAAGACGAAATGGTCTATCAGCGTAGAGGCCGGTTACAGCCATATCACCAATAACAACTGGACCTCACGCGAGATACAGTTCAATGCCAACAGTCCACGCTTCGCCTGCTACACAGGCAGCCAGAAAGACCTGATGCTCTACCGCCGCACAGTGACCGACGGCATTGACACACCCACCACGTGGCAACCTACAAGAGTAACGGTATACTCTATCACCGGTATTGCCGTGCGCCGCAATGTCGAGCGTTCGGTAGCACTTACAGGTTTGCCCAAAGGCATCTACATACTCAATGGCAAGAAAGTTGTAGTCAACTGACACGCAGCCTATCATAAAAATAGCCCGAGTTGAAATTTCAACCCGGGCTATTTTTATGTTAGGTGTTGTCAATACGATGACAACCCTTATTCCATTACACGATATCCCATCCTACAGCAGAAGCTCCAAGAACGGCGGCAGCAGAACCATCGAGGCCGCTAACCAGGAACTTGGCCTTACCCTTGAAGATGTTGAGGATATGGTCGTTGTAGCTCTTCACGATAGGATCCATCAGCAGGGCACCAGCCTTGGTAAGACCACCGAAGAAGATAAAAGCCTCAGGAGAAGAGAATGCAGCAAAGTTGGCACAAGCCTCACCAAGAATTTCACCGGTGAAGTCGAAAATCTCCTTAGCCAACTTGTCACCCTTGCCAGCGGCAATAGCCACATCGAGAGAAGTGATATCTTCGGGATTGAGCTCACGCAACAGCGATTCATCATCGCGTGTCTCCAAGAACTCGCGTGCAGAACGAGCGACACCCGTGGCAGAGCAGTAAGTCTCCAGACAGCCGCGACGACCACAACCGCAAGGACGACCGTCGAGGCGTACAATGGTATGACCGAGCTCACCGGCAAAGCCATCACAGCCATAAACCAGCTGACCATTGACTACGATACCCGAGCCAACGCCAGTACCGAGGGTAATAACGATAAAGTTCTTCATACCACGAGCCACACCGTAAGTCATCTCGCCGATGGCAGCCGCATTGGCATCATTGGTGAGGGCTACAGGGATACCCAGAGCATCAGAGAAGAGCTTGGCCAATGGCACGACGCCCGTGCGACCCCACTTCAGGTTAGGCGCAAACTCGATAGTACCATTATAATAGTTACCATTAGGAGCACCTATACCCATAGCCTTGATCTTGCCGATACCACCCACCTGATCTATAATGATCTGGAGAGCCTCAACTGCAGCCTTGACATAATCGTTGACATCGTCATAAGCCTGTGTCTTGATAGCTGTGGTCACCTTGATATCACCACGGCTGTCGACAATTCCAAATACTGAGTTGGTTCCACCCAGGTCCAAACCGATTACATACGGTTTCATTTCATTCTGTACGTCCATTTTATAATTATCTTTAGTTATTGATTTTGTTCTAATAGACAAAGGTAAATATATTTTCCATAAAACCACAAGAAAAGCATCAGTTTTTTAGCCTCAGAGGACATTTTTCCAAGTTATAGCGTTTTCTTTCAAGTTAATTTATTAACTTTGCATCCGCTATGCCGTTTCCGTTTCAAATAGACATATTAGGGATGATACTCAAAGGAGTCCTGATTGGTATCATTGCATCGGCGCCTATGGGCCCCGTAGGAGTCCTGTGTATCCAGCGCACCCTCAACAAAGGGCGTTGGTATGGATTTGTCACAGGCATAGGTGCCGCCATGAGCGACATCATCTATGCTATGCTAACGGGCTTTGGTATGAGTTTTATCATGGACCTGATAACCAATCCTACCAATAAGTTCTGGCTTCAGATTAGCGGTAGCGCTATACTGCTGCTCTTCGGTGTCTATTGTTTCAAGGCCAACCCAACCCGCAACATCCACCGGGGCGGCACCAAGAAAGGGTCTCTGACACACAATGCCATCACGGCTTTCTTCGTAACCCTTTCCAATCCTCTTATCATATTCCTTTTCATGGGTACATTTGCCCAGTTTGCCTTCGTTATCCCCAACCATCCATTCGAAATGTCATTGGGCTATATCAGCATTGTGATTGGAGCCCTGATATGGTGGTTTGGTCTGTCCTGGCTCATCAACAAGATAAGAGGAAAGTTCGACGACAATGGTATTCTTATAATTAATAAGGTAATAGGAAGTCTGGTGATTGCCTTCTCTTTACTGGTACTCATCGGTACTGTCTTCAACCTCTATACAATCAGTTACTGAGAAAATGTTTGTTGCAAAAGAGTTAAGGAAGAATTCGATAGCCGAATATCTTCTGTATATGTGGCAGATGGAAGACCTCATCCGTGTTTACGGCTGTTCGTTGCCTGTCATCAAACGTGAGTATATCAGCAAGTTTGACTTCACCGAAGAGCAAAAGGAGGAAGAGCTTGACTGGATAGGCAATCTTATAAGGATGATGAATGAAGAGGGTAAGCGCGAATACGGTCACTTGCAGATTAACGAGGTGTTGCTCAAGGATGTTTGCGACCTCCATCACCGCTTGTTACAGTCTTCCAAATTCCCCTTCTACAATGCAGCATATTACAAGGCACTGCCCTTTATTGTGGAATTGCGCAACAAGGGCGACAAGGATATCAACGAAATCGAGACATGTCTCGATGCCCTTTATGGCATCATGATGCTGCGCCTGCAGAAGAAGGCCATTTCACCCGAGACCGAAAAGGCCATCAAGGAGATTACCACGCTGGTGGGTCTGCTTTCAGACTATTACATCAAGGACAATACCGAAGGACTCAAATTCGAAGACGACTGATTATGAATATACTTATCACAGGATGCAACGGACAGTTGGGCAACGAAATGCAGCTCCTGCAGCAAGCCAACAGCCAACACACATTCTTCAACACCGATGTAGCCGACCTCGACATCACGGATGCCCAGGCCATCAGTGCATTTGTCAACGAACATGAGATAGACGGAATCGTCAACTGTGCAGCCTACACCGCTGTTGACCGCGCAGAGAGCAACGAGGAACTTTGTACTCTTCTCAATGCCAAGGCTCCTGCCTATCTGGCAGAGGCCATCGAGAGCCGCAAGGGTTTCCTGGTACAGATTTCCACCGACTACGTATTCGACGGAACCAAGCATACGCCATATACCGAGACCGACACGACTTGCCCGGACAGCGTGTATGGACGCACCAAGCTCGCCGGCGAAGAGGCATGCATGACCCGTTGCCACCGCACGATGATTATCCGCACCGCCTGGCTCTACTCCACCTTTGGCAACAATTTTGTCAAGACAATGATTAAACTGGGACAGACCAAAGACCGTCTTGGCGTAATCTTCGACCAGATAGGCACTCCCACCTACGCCCGCGATTTGGCAGCCACCATCATGACAGCCATCAACCAGGGCATCATCCCGGGCATCTACCACTTCAGCAACGAGGGAGTCATCAGCTGGTACGACTTTACCAAAGCCATCCACCGCATAGCCGGCATCCAGGGATGCAAGGTAAGCCCGCTGCACACCGAGGAATACCCCACCCCAGCCCACCGCCCGCACTACAGCGTGCTGGACAAGACCAAGATTAAGAATACTTACAATATAGACATACCCTACTGGGAGGAAAGCCTGGAGGAATGTATCAAAAAACTGCAAACAACATAATAGAATGAACGAAATAGAACGTAGAAGGACCTTTGCCATCATCTCACACCCGGATGCCGGTAAGACCACGCTTACAGAGAAGTTCCTGCTCTTCGGAGGACAGATTCAGGTGGCTGGAGCTGTAAAAAGCAACAAGATAAGAAAGACTGCCACATCAGACTGGATGGATATAGAGAAGCAGAGAGGAATCTCGGTCTCTACATCGGTCATGGAGTTTGACTATCTGGACTACAAGGTAAATATCCTTGACACCCCTGGTCACCAGGACTTTGCAGAAGATACCTACCGCACGCTTACAGCCGTAGACTCTGCCATTATCGTGGTCGACTCTGCCAAAGGTGTGGAGACCCAGACACGCAAGCTGATGGAGGTGTGCCGCATGCGCAACACGCCGGTTATCATCTTTGTCAACAAGATGGACCGTGAGGGCCGCGACCCCTTCGACCTGCTCGACGAGTTGGAGAAGGAACTGCAGATACATGTGCGCCCACTGTCATGGCCCATCGGCCAGGGACTGAGATTCAAGGGTGTATACAATATCTTCGAGCAGCAGCTCAACCTGTTTACCCCTAACAAGCAGAGGGTTACAGAGAAGATTGCCGTAGATGTGGCCAGCAGCGAACTCGACCAGCATGTCGGTGAACGCGAAGCAAGCCAGCTGCGCGACGACCTTGACCTCGTCGATGGCGTATATCCCGAGTTCGATGTTGAGACCTACCGTAGCGGCGATGTTGCACCCGTCTTCTTCGGCAGTGCCTTAAACAACTTCGGTGTACAGGAGCTGCTCGACTGCTTTGTACAGATAGCACCGAGCCCACGCCCCACCAAGGCCGAAGAACGTATGGTCGAGCCCACCGAGCCCAAATTCACAGGCTTCATCTTCAAGATTACAGCCAACATCGACCCCAACCACCGTTCGTGTATCGCCTTCTGCAAGGTCTGTTCGGGCAAGTTCCAGCGCAACCAGCCCTATACCCACGTACGTCTGGGCAAGACCGTAAGGTTCTCATCACCTACGCAGTTCATGGCACAGCGCAAGTCGACCATCGACGAGGCCTACCCAGGCGATATCGTCGGACTCCCCGACAACGGAATCTTCAAGATAGGCGACACGCTGACCGAGGGCGAGCTTATCCACTTCAGAGGACTCCCCAGCTTCTCTCCCGAACTGTTCAAATACATCGAGAACGACGACCCCATGAAGTCCAAGCAGTTCTACAAAGGTCTGGAGCAGCTCATGGACGAAGGTGTGGCCCAGTTGTTTGTCAATCAGTTCAACAACCGCCGCATTGTGGGAACCGTAGGTCAGCTGCAGTTTGAGGTAATCCAGTATCGACTGGAAAACGAGTACAATGCCAAGTGCCGTTGGGAGCCCGTGCATCTCTACAAGGCCTGCTGGATAGAAAGCGATGACGAGAAGGAGTATGAAAACTTCAAGAAGCGCAAATACCAGTATATGGCCAAAGACTCTGAGGGTCGCGACGTGTTCCTGGCAGACAGCGGCTACGTGCTGTCAATGGCCCAGCAGGACTTTGAGCACATCAAGTTCCACTTTACCTCTGAGTTCTAATCCCTTAGATACCAACAGCCAATCGCAATGTTCATCCCCATGGGCATTGCGATTGTTTTTTATTCCCCCAAGCCCATCTTCACTCTTCCCGCCATGATGGTAGCATACATAGCCTGCTGGCCATACTTAGCCCAGACCTGCCTGAGAGTAATTGCGAAGTTGGAAATAGGTAATTCGCAGTATGAAACCATGAAATCAAACCTTGAAATCCACAAATCAGACCTTGAAGTCAACTTATATGCAGTGAAAAAGAAGATGTAAAGAGATGCCTATACATCTGCCGCATCCACCCCGTGATAGGCCAGCAATCCTGCCATAGGCGTACGGGCCACGGTGCCCATCTTCAGCCCCTCGCGCTCTATGGCCTCAGCCAACAGGTCGCGGAAATAATAAGCCACGCTACCCACAAAACTCACGGGAAGGTCGGGGCGACGGTAGGGCTTCAGGTTGTAACGCACAAACGAGCGGAAACGCTCAAGAACCATGTCGTACACATGCTGATTGTCCAGGTGACGATGGATAAGCGGAGCAAGAGATGCCAAGAAACTGTTGGCTCGCGGCTGCTGGTAGATGCGCTGGATAACCTGGGGATAGGAAAGCTGGCAAGAGGAGTAGAACTCGTCACGAAGCTGCTCGGGAAGCTGGCCTTTAAGCAAGTCGTGCAGGAAATGTTTGCCCAAATCGGCCCCACTGCCTTCGTCGCCCAAGATGTAACCCAAAGGAGGGGTATTGGCAGCGATGCTCTCGCCATCATAGAGACACGAATTGGAGCCGGTACCGAGAATACAGGCAATACCCTCGGCGTGCTGGCACAGGGAACGGGCGGCGCCAAGAAGGTCGGACCACACGTGGAGCCCAGGAGCAAACGGGGCAAAGACCCGGGCAAGGATAGCACTGACGATGCCTGTGCCCACGGCATTGCAGCCAGCACCATAGAAGTAGATATCGAGCGTGGAAACGACGGCCCGTCTGCGGGTAACCTCTTGAGCCACAGCATCAAGCTGCTTTACGATATCATCCTCACTCTGATGGATGGGATTGATGCCCCCAGTCTGCATACGTACGACCGTTCTGTCGTCGCAGACAAGCGCCCAATCGCTCTTTGTACCTCCGCAATCAGCAATAATTATCATTACTATCCTATTTTTGGTTTAATAGTACAAAATTAATAAAAATATCCTTACACAATTCGATTCTTTTGAGTAAATTTGCATGTATAATGAGAGATAATATGAAAACAAAGATATTCATGCTGCTACTGCTGCTCACAGTGGCAATGCCCTCAATGGCCGTCTTAAAGGAAAAGGACCTGTCGCACACTCTGGCCATCCTGCGTCAGGAGCTCACTGGCTACAGAATAGAACTGGAACGCCAGACGGGATACCTGAAAGAGCAGCAGGACCAGATGACTATGAACATGTATTCAATCATCAACCAGTGCAGCCAGAATTCGCTGATGCTATACTCGCAGAAGTCGGGATATATATTTGACTTGACCTACGCCTGTCATGAAGCTACAGAGATGTATCATGCGTTCAAGAAGTCGGTTATTCCCTTTGAAAACTATCTGCAGCGCTCCACGAGCGAGATAGCGCGGTTTGACTCCTTGGTAAATGTACTAAGCCAGATGAGCGACCGCACGCTGAGCGAGCACGCCGCCATAGACCGCAATGTCTGCCTCACCCTGTCTATCAACATACTCAGAACGCTGAAAAGCAACAACGAACAGATGAGTATGTACATCAAGTATTATCACAATACTGAGAGACAGCTTAGCAGTATGAACGACTACGCCATCAAGCGTTATGGTGACATACAGGCCAGCATATTCAACAATGCCGGCGACAACTACTTCACCATACTCAGGCATATCAGTACCAACGTAAGCGAGACAACCGAAACGCTCTCGGAGAAATACAAGCCGCAGGCCAAGCGCAAGTCGCAATGGGACAGCAGGCTTATGTTTGGTCTGCTGGTAATCATCCTGTTTGGCGGTATCATTTCCATTTCGCTCAACGTGCTGCTGTTCAGGGTAGCGATAACCCGCCTGTTCAGATCACAACGCCTCATGCAGAGGGTGACACGTCTGCTGAAGACAGACAACATCAGTGCCACACACGAAACGTTTATCGGCAAGCGCACGTGTATCACCATGGCTGCAACGGTAGTAACCTTTGCCATCGTGCTGGCCATCATCAGACTGGCAGCCGACCAGAACTTCCTGATTATGGCCTGCAATCTGCTGGTAGAATATGCCTGGCTGTTGGGCGTGATACTCATCTCGCTGCTTATCCGTCTGAGCACCAAGCAGATAAAGAGCGGTTTCCGCATCTATGCTCCTCTGATTGTCATCGACTTCATCATCATCAGCTTCCGCATAGTACTGATTCCCAACATATTCACCAATCTTATCTTCCCACCCGTTCTGCTGGCCTGCACCCTGTGGCAGTGGAATGTCATCAAGCGACATGGTCACAACATCCCCAAGACCGATGTCTATTATACCTATCTTTCGCTCATCGTATTCGTGGGTGCTACCATCTGTTCATGGATAGGCTACACCCTGTTGAGCGTTGAGATGCTGATATGGTGGATAATGCAGCTTACCTGCATCCTGACCATCACCTGTCTGAAGGGCATCATCAAGGCGTACGCCGAACGCAACGGCATCCTGGCCAAACCCATCACGCAGAAATGGGCTTATAGGCTTGTCTATACGGTACTCCTGCCGGTAATGGGCGTGGTGTCGGTGATATTCTCCATCTATTGGGCTGCCGACATCTTCAATCTGAGTGATACGACCATGCGTATCTATACCAACAACTTCATAGACTCCGACAACATAAGAATAAGCATCCTCGGCATCTTCATGGCGTCCATCCTGTATATTGTCTTCGCGTATGTCAACAAGACAAGCAAGGATTTCCTAAAGCTCCACTTCGAGAAGACCGACCCCACGACCGCCGCGAGCAAGAACGTCATGGCAAAGAACGTGCTGCAGGTTGTGGTATGGGGCGTATGGCTGATGCTGGTATTGAGTATCTTCCACGTGAACAGCACCTGGCTCGTGGTCATCTCAGGAGGTCTGTCTACCGGTATCGGTTTCGCGATGAAGGACATCATTGAGAACATCTACTACGGCATATCTCTCATGGCGGGACGCATCAAGGTGGGCGACCTCATCGAATGTGACGGCATAAGAGGCACGGTGAGTTCGATATCCTACACCTCTACACTCATGGACACAACCGACGGCAGCGTGATTGCCTTCCAGAACTCCCAGCTCTTTACCAAGAACTACAAGAACCTGACAAGAAACCACGGCTATGAGGTGGCAAGCATACCATTCGGAGTGGCCTATGGCACCAATGTCAATACGGTGCGCGACCTGGTATGCAACGCGGTGAACAAGCTGAAGTGCAAGGATGCCACAAGACCTGCCAAGATGGTATTTGCCAACTTCGGCGACAACAGCATCGACTTCAAGCTCATCGTGTGGGTTCCCGTGCTGACCACCACCTACGCCAAGGGCGAAATCATGGAAACTATCTATAATGTACTGACTGAGCACAACATAGAAATTCCGTTCCCACAGCGCGACATACATATCATATCCAACGGAGACGATGCCTGATGCGGTATCTCTCCCAACAATTATAAAAGAATATAGTCAACTAAACATAAGCAAGCTATGCAACCACTATTCATTGCCGGTCCATGCGTCATCGAGAACATGGAACTATTGGAAACAGTAGCAGAGAAGTTAGTAAGTATCAACAAGAGACTCTCGACAGAGATTATCTTCAAGGCATCATTTGACAAGGCCAACCGCACCTCCATCCGCTCGTTCAGAGGGCCGGGACTGGAGAAGGGGCTGACCATGCTCAATGACATCAAGACCAAATACGGACTGCGAATCCTCACCGACATACACGAAAGCTGGCAAGCGCAACCTGTAGGCGAAGTAGTGGACGTCATACAGATACCGGCTTTTCTCTGCCGCCAGACCGACCTGCTGACATCTGCCGCCAAGACAGGTAAGATCATAAACATCAAGAAAGCACAATTCCTGAGCGGAAAGGACATGCGCTACCCCGTGGAGAAGGCGCTGGATTCGGGAGCCACCGAGGTATGGCTCACCGAAAGAGGAAACAGCTTTGGCTACAACAACCTTGTGGTAGACTTCAGAAACATCCCCGACATGAAGGAGATAGTGCCCACGGTGGTCATGGACTGCACACACAGCGTGCAGCGCCCAGGCGCTGCCAATGGCACAACGGGCGGCGACCGACAGTTCATACCCGCCATGGCCAAGGCAGCCAAGGCCTTCGGCGCCAATGGCTACTTCTTTGAGGTACACCCCAATCCGGACAAGGGACTCAGCGACGGCCCGAACATGTTACCATTGGACAAACTGGAAAACTTAATCACAGAACTCTTATGACAACACAACCCACACAAATACGCCAATACGCCAAGCAGTGTCTCGAAGACGAGGCACAGGCTCTGCTCGAACTGATTCCACAGCTGGACGAGAATTTCGACAAGGCTGTCAACATGATTTACAACTGCAAGGGTAAAATCATCGTGACAGGTGTAGGCAAAAGCGGACATATCGGAGCCAAGATTGCCGCAACGCTGTCGTCAACGGGAACACCCGCATTCTTCATCAACCCATTGGATGTTTTCCATGGAGACTTGGGAGTGATGACTTCGGATGACATCGTGCTGGCGCTGAGCAACTCGGGACAGACCGACGAACTGCTCCGCTTCATCCCCATGGTACTGCACATGAACATACCCATCATCTCGATGACGGGCAACGAGAACTCGCTGCTCGCAAAATACAGCAATGCCCACATCAAGGTATGGGTGAAGAAGGAGGCTTGCCCGCTCAACCTCGCCCCGACAAGCAGCACCACCGCTGCACTGGCTATGGGCGATGCGCTGGCTGTGGCTCTGATGGAGGTAAGACATTTCGAACCTCGCGATTTCGCCCAGTTCCACCCAGGTGGCGAGTTGGGCAAACGCCTGCTGACCACAGCTGAAGACGTCATGATAAGCCACGACCTGCCGGTAATCGACAAGAACATGAACCTTGGCGACGCCATCATACTGGTGAGCAAAGGCAAATTGGGCCTGGGTGTATCGACAGAGAACGACAAGGTTATCGGTCTGATTACCGACGGCGACATACGCAGAGCTATGGAGAAATGGCGTGAGAAGTTCTTTGACAAGAAGGTGAAAGACATCATGACGACAACACCCAAATCGGTATTGCCATCAACCAAGATAACCGAGATACAACGCATCATGCATCAATACAAGGTGCATACAGTATTGGTAGTAAACGAAGAAAACAAACTACTGGGCGTAGTGGACCACTACAGTTGCATGATTTAATACATTACAAAACCAAAGGTGAAACATATCATAACAACAATCATAGTATTGTTAGTCTGTGTCTGTGCCAACGCACAGACATCAGACTCTGTTATCGTAAACAAACTGAAGGAGAGGGGCGTAAGTTTCTCTCACAACAATTCCGTAACCTTGCTTGCTACGGGGCGGGAAAAGTTTAAGGATATGTTTCAAGCCATCAGGAACGCCCGCCACTCCATACATCTGGAGTATTTCAACTTCAGAAATGACTCGATTGCCAGCGAGCTTTTCCATCTGCTCGAAGAGAAGGCTCAACACGGTGTTGAGGTCAGAGCGCTTTTCGACGCTTTTGGCAATTCTTCCAACAACCGTCCACTCAAGCAGCGCCATCTGGACACCATACGCGCCAAAGGTGTAGAGATATACAAGTTTGACCCCATCGTCTTCCCCTGGATAAACCACGTCTTGACACGCGACCACCGCAAAATTGTGGTCATCGACGGACGCATAGCGTATATCGGCGGTATGAATGTGGCAGACTACTACATCAAGGGAACGGAAAAGGTTGGCTCATGGCATGACATGCACTGCCGTCTGGATGGCAACGAGGTAAATACGCTGCAACGTATCTTCCTGAAGATGTGGAACAAGACTACTGGCCAGAATGTCCATGGTGCCCAGTATTATCGCGGTGACTATACCGACACCTCTTACTTTACAGGGCTGAAACCAGACACCACAGAGAGTCGGGGGAAAAAGGTTGTGGGCATTATCAATCGCGAGCCTCGCACAAGCAATGATATAATCAGATATTTCTACGAGAACGCCATCAACTGTGCCCAAGACAGCATCAAGCTCATCAACCCCTACTTCACATTGAACAGGAAACTCAAGAAAGCGTTCAAGAATGCTATCAAGCGTGGTGTAAAGGTAGAGATAATGCTCTCTACCCACAGCGACATCCCTCTGACGCCAGATTGTGGCTTCTACAATGCCCACAAACTGATGAAACACGGTTGCAGGATATGGATGTACACGCCTGGGTTCCATCACACCAAGATTATCATGGTCGATGGGAAAGTGTGCACCGTGGGAAGTGCCAATCTGAATGCACGCAGTCTGAGCTGGGACTATGAAGCCAATGCTGTAATCGTGGACAGCCATACTACCCGCGAATTGGACAATCTCTTCGAAGACAACAAGAAGGACTGTTTTCTCCTGGACGAACAGAAATGGGATGAATGGCGCACCCCGTGGCAAAAGTTCAGGGGATGGGTAGGACATCTCTTGTCGCCATTCTTATAAGAAAAAAGTAAGGAATATCAGATATTTGCGATATCTACATATCCATGCGTGACAGCATAGATAGTAAGGGCCGATACGCTTCGCGCATCAAGTTTGTCCATGATGTTCTTGCGATGAGAGATGACTGTGGTCAAACCAATATGCAACTTGTCGGCAATCTCCTTGTTGATATACCCCTCAACAATCAATACCAAAACTTCTATCTCCCTATCGGTAAGTATTCCGGCATTACCGGCAGGAACATCCATAGGCAAGTTGCGTCCGCGAGAATGGGCATGCTGCTCCAGCATAAGCAGCGACTTGACCAGAATATCCTCTGACACATTGACATTAATACTATGAAAACCCGTAAGGCTTTCACTGGAAGTGGTAAGCACTATCGTCTTGCGGCTATGTTCCAGGAAGAACATGCGGTGGGCAAGGACGATGTTGACCGAAACAAAGAAGTGGAAATACCTGTCTGGGACAGAAGCCTCAAACTCATTGAAGGAGCCACAGAGTTCGACATCCATAATAGGCATAATACGCTGGAGAATAGTCTTCAATCCTATTGCTGCCAACGTATTACCATCTATTACGGCAATGGCCGGTCTATGTCCTTTCTCCATCATCATCGTGACCAGAAACGATAGGTTATATCCTGCATGTCACCCGCAGCATCCAGTTTGTAGAGACGCTGGTTGGTGGTCTTGCACTTGAGAGAACCAAGATGGGCTATGTATGGACCCACCTTGATATAATCAAAGACGTTCTTGGATGCCTGGGAAGAGATACGGAGTCGCCCACTATACCACGCTACTCTGTAATGAGGGTATTTGGCGTGGATATAGGCAGCAAGCTGGCTAAGATAGGAAGGGTCAGAATCTCCACCCATGAAACAGATGCAGGTAATGTTGCTGCCGAACCTGGCAATGAACTCATCCAGCACTTCTGTCGTCAATGGAGCACCTACATCCTCCCAAAGGAACTTGCTGTGACACCCGGGACAGTGGCACGGGCAATTACTGATATTAATTGCCAGTGTCACCTCGTCGGGTATCTCTTGGAAAACGATGCCTGTATTAACGTACTTTAGCATAGTATCTTCTTTCTGCCTCAGCCTGTCGGGCCTGTGAGAAATTGCTTACGCGCTTGAGATAACCTATGATGCGCGTAAGATAATCTACATTCTTGCTCTTGCAGACAGGACACTCTTTGAGGTATCTCTTGTCGATGTGTCCACAGTCATTACAAACGGTATTGGGGATATTGAAGGTAAAATAGTTACAGCCTTCCTTGGCAGCTACCTTAAACAACTGCAGGTATTGGTCTTTGCTCAAATGCTCTTCAAGATTCATGTGCAGAGCCGAACCTCCAGTAAGATGTTCGATATAAGGAGCGCCATGGAGTTTGAACTTATCAATCACAGTCAGCGAATCATCTTCCACCGCATAGAAATAAGAGTTGTAGCAATCACGGGGAACGAAATAGCCATCCTCCCTATCCCACTTGGCATGCTTAACACCCACATTCTCGGCAGGTATCATCTCACAGTTGAACATGACTTCCTTGCTGCGGTATTGCTTGTTGTACTTCTCAACCAGTCCCAAGACTGTCTGAACGAACTCCAGATACTGGGGATTGTCATTAATCTTCAGTCCCATAAACTCGGCAGCCTCTACCAGACCATTGACACCGATGGTGAGATACTGACGGCTCAAGTTGATGTAACCTGCATCAAACAGCGGAAGCATACCATTCTTCTGAAGTTCCTTGAGGTTTTCGTTATAAGCCAACTGCACCTTGTGGCAGAGATCAATGACATGAGAGAGGTATTCCTTATAGTCGAGATTGTGATTGACAGCATACTGTATGCAACGATTCAGGTTGATAGTGAGCACGCTCTTCGAACCGGTCGAAACTCCACCGGCTCCCAGCGTATAGCTGAACCCATTGTCTTGTATCTCGTTACGCAGACGACAGCAAGAGCTGAGGCTGTCGGCATTGTCGCTTAGATATGTGAAGAAGCTGTGACCCTCGGAGTACATCTCGGCTGCAAACTCTCCCCACTCCTTGTCCTTACATTCACCATTCTCGGTAAGCATGGCCATGGTCTCGACAGGGAAGGTAAGCACCGTCTTGGTGCGCTCCTCGTTGAACCACTTCATGAATCGTTTCTGCAACCATGACAGTCCTTCCCAATCGGGCTGGCTTCCATCGGGGAAATAGAAATTGCCAAAAAGACTATCGAAATAGTACCTGTCATAATAGGAAATATTCCAGAAAACAGCCTGATAGTTACGTGCGCCGGTGGGCTGGTTAAGAGAATAAACTATCTGCTCAAAGCTGTCGGTTATCACCTTGTCAATAGTGCGCTTCTTCAGCGACAAATCAACCACCTCGTCAGCTCGCTTGTAGTAGTCCTGGCCGAACTCCAGTCCAACGAAATAGTTCATATACATCAGGAACTCCGGTGTAGCGCAAGCGCCAGAGAGCATAGAGCTGACCATGAACACCATATTGATGAAACCACCACAGAAAGACTTGAGGTTGGTGGGAGCGGTAGAGTTGCCGCCTATTGATGACGTGCCACCTATCAGCCAAGGGTACATGGTGATAGATGCGCAATAGTTAGCAAGCGATGTCTCATCATTCTTATATATAAAGTGGTGTGTAAGTTTGTCTATATATTCGTCCGACAGTTCCTTTCCGTACATCTTTTTGATGCGGTCGGTAAGAAGTTTACGATTAAGTCTGATAAAACTTGACTTGGGCAATTCGCCGATAAGTGTAGCGATATTCTTGTGCTCCACATTGGCATTGGCATCATACTTGGAACCTGTAGCGGCATTGGAAGCCTGCATATAATCGGTCAAGAACTTCAGGCGCTCCAAGGTTTCGCGGTCTTCAGTATGCTGCTGACGATAAAGCATAAACGACTTGGCTACCTTGAAGAAGCCTTCTGCCATCAGAGCCTCTTCTACCTGGTTCTGAATATCTTCCACCTTAATATTATTATAGATATTAAGACGGCTGATAAGTTTTGAAACATTACCAAGGTCGATTGGCTCATTCACGGAGTCAAATGCCTTGATGATAGCGTTCATAATTTTGTCCATGGAGAAACGGTCTTTACCACCGTCTCTCTTGGTAATGGTGAAGTTCTTTATTTCCATATTTTTAGTTATTTCTATTCATGATAAACATTATAAAGTTGTTCGTTTTGGATAACTTTTCAATTTTTATTTCCTAAAAAGTTTTCCAAAAAGGAAAACTTCAACAAGAATAGCGTGATAGTTATTTCCATTTTTTATCATTTGCAAAGATAATAAAAAAGCCGCTGATGGTACAGGATAAGATAGAAAAAATTCTATCCATTTACATATTTTAACCCAAATCGGTCATTAGGATTTCTCTGTGTCGTACGGCAAAGAGAAATCCTTTAATTTTTCCCATATAGATAAGAATGATTGTCGTGTTTTTAGTGATCTAGCCAAATATAGGATGTGCTTGTCTTTTGTTTTTCCCAGATAGGCTGGCGTCGATATCAACTCGTATCGGATAGTCTTCAGAAATTTCTTCTTGTTGGAATTGATCAGCGCATGTCTGAACAACGACATAAAGTTATATGCCATAACAATGAAATTCCCACATGCCTCTGTTGCCCAGAAGTTATTTGTGACAAAGTCATCGATGGAGAAATCATTCTTCAATTCTTTTATCCTATTCTCAGAATCCGCTCTTCCGCGATATGAGTCATATACAATCTTGGCCGGCAGGTCAAGGTCTGTTACAAAGCAGCTGTATCGGTATTTTCCGAAATCCTGCTCATCCTCAAAAAGCTCCAGTTGCTTGATTTGCTTTCCTGCAGCTTTAGGGCGCTTCTCTATTTCTTGCCTGACCATCACAATGCGTCTAGGCTTCTCCCAACCGTTTGCCTGATAGATGGTTTCGGATATTTCCAATCCGTCTGTCAACTCTATCCATTTGCGTTCATGGGTAAGACTGTACTTTATGCGATTATTGAAACGGCAGGCAATGATATAGTGTAACCCTTTCATTTCCAGATAGTCAAGTATTTCCTTTGCAAAGAAACCGCTATCCATGCGGACCAGCCCGACACGTTTGCCCTCAAGTTTTGAGAGCGTGTCCTCAAGAAACGACAGATAATTGGTACTTGCGGATGTGTTGCCTGGACGTAGCCAGTAATTTG
>NZ_NPJK01000048.1:0-32936 GCF_002251285.1 Prevotella sp. P5-64 | reverse complement strand
TTGAGGTGGGGCTTTCAGTTGTATCCTACTTAGGCAGATTGAATGCCACGGTCATCTCCTTGAGCTGCTCTTCGCTCATGCCATCGGGTTCGTAGCCCATGCACTTGGCATTGATGTATATCTTGGCACTCTTGGAGAGTACGTCAATCTGGTCGAAGGCATCCATGGCGTCGAGGCCCTTGGCGAAGACGCCGTGCTTCTCCCACAATACCACGTCGTAGTCTTCGAGCTCGGCGAGAGTTCCCTCTGCCAGTCCGAGGCTGCCGGGCAACTGATAAGGCACTACGCCCAAACCTAACGGACAGAATGCCTTGGTCTCGGGAATCATGCTCCAAAGGATGTTGGTGAGCACATCCTTGCCCATAAACTTCTTGTTGTGACTCATAGCCACCAGCTCGATGGGGTGGGTGTGAACCGTGGCGGTGTAGGGTGAACCCTTCTCTATCATACGGTTGTGCACGGCCAGGTGGCTGGGCAACTCTGATGTAGGCTGGACGAGATTGTCGGCGATGATGACATAGGTCTCGCAGTCGTCGAGGATGCGGATGACGCTGCCGTTGTCCATAGGCCAGCGGGCGAGGTCGCGCATGCGCTTGCCGGTACCCTTGCAGTAGAAGTAGCAACCACGCAGATGGGGGAGCGTGATGCCGATGTGCTTGATTTCGCCGAGGGCAGGCATGTGCCTCATCTCGTCATCCACATACTTGCTGATATTGACAGTGATGTTGCCACCATTGCGCTCAGCCCATCCATTCTGCCACAAATAACCAGCCACTTCGGCTATCTGGTCAATCTCCTTCTTCAGGAGAGGGCGTCCGTCTAAAATACTTTTCATGATTCTTATGATTAATGTATAACTCTATTTTCTATCTATATTCCGGAAGTCGCTCGGCTTGAGTCCCGTCTTCCGCTTGAACTTGGAAGAGAAGTAGTCGGGCGAATCAAAATTGAGCATATAGGCTATCTCCTTGACGAAGAGGTCGGTGGTGGAGAGCAGCTCCTTGGCTCGCTGCAGCTTGAGGTCCTGCTGGTAGAGCGCGGGCGAGATGCCGGTATACTCCTTGAAGAGCTTGCGGAAGCTGGAGTAGCTCACGCCCAGCTGTTCGGCTATCTGCTGCGCGGTGAGGTCGCTCTCTACCTCCTTGCGCATGATGAAACGTGCACGGTTGATCATATCGACGTGCTCACTGTTCTTGCTCAGAAGGATATTGCGCTCGAGCGAATACATCAAACCTATAAGGTGGTTGACTATACCTGCCAGCAACTGCTGCGAATAGGCTGCCTCCTGGACGGCGGCATGGTAAGCCTCGTCGTAGAGACGGGTGATGGTATCGGAGAAACCTACATGGTAAATGGGGTGTTGGGGAGTAAGGAAGCCGGCACGGACGCGGTCGTCGACATTGCGGCCGCTGAAACCAATCCAATAACAGTTCCATCCCTGTGGACCAGGATGGTAGGTGTGCCACTCATGGGGGAAAAGCAGGAAGAGGTCGCCCTCGCGCAGACGGGTCGGTCGCTGGTTGGTAGTCTCAAAGACTCCCTCGCCGCGGGTGACATAGAGCAATTGATACTCATGAAGTTCACGACCCTTGTTGACATCAAAATAATAGCCGTCAGCATGGCCGCTGGTGGGATACTCTTCACCATTGCTTATCTCTTCATAACCCACCGTACTGATGGTGAGTCCCCAGAGCTGGTCGCGCTCGTTGGTTACCAAATACTTGCTCTTCTGCATGATGTTGATTAGATTGTTTGTACAAAGTTACTTATTTTCCACCAATCGACCTTCGTTTTTTGGCAATATTTTTATTACGGCTGCTGTTTTCATGCTCGGGGAACGCAAAAAGGGAGAGACCGCCATGGCGACATGCCGTCTGGCGGTCTCTCCCTCGATGATGATTGTCGGCGGAAGAGTGGTTTCAGAACTGCTCGAGTATCGCGATGCGCTTGCGGGTATCGGGGTGGGTGCTGAAGAGCGAGTCGAAGAAGCCCATCATGCCGCTCGTGAGAGCCTGGGGATGGATAATGAAGAGCTGGGCTACATCCTGGCGCTGCACACCCTGCAAGCCGGGGGCGCCAGATATCTTGCGCAGTGCCGAAGCCAGTGCGAGCGGATTGCCGCAGAGCTCGGCGCCACCGGCATCGGCCATATACTCGCGCTTGCGGGAGATGGCAAAGCGCGTGATGAGGGTGAAGAAGTAGGCCACGGCACAGCAGACCACGCCCACGAGCATCACAATGATGATGCTCACGCCCGAGCCTTTCTCGTCGCGGCTGCGGCTGTGAGAGCCGTAGAACATGGCGTTGAACATCATGTGCATCACTACGCTCATCACCGTCGAGACGATGCCCACGAAGACGATGCTCGTGATGAGCACACGGGTGTCGCGGTTGCGGATATGGGTGAGCTCGTGGCCCAGCACTCCCGCCAGCTCGTCGTCGTTGAGCACGCGCAGCAGTCCGGTGGTGACGGTCACGGTGTAGCTCTTCTTGTCGATGCCCGAGGCAAAGGCGTTGAGCTGAGGGTCGTTGACGATGTTGATCTGGGGCATATCCATGTTGCAGGTCATGCAGAGGTTCTCCACGATATTGTATACCCTCGGGTTCTCCCTCCGCGTGAGCGGGCGGGCTCCCGTAGCGGCACGCACCATCGAGGAGTTGGCGAAGTAGGCGATGAGGAACCACACACCCACGATGCCCACCACCCAGGGAGCGATGGCCACGAAGGAGCGGTTGACGGCGTCGTAGTCTACCTCGGCAGCCACATTGCCATAGGCGTCAGCGGGTGGCGCGCCCATCGACTGGATGATGGCGAGAAACACCCACACCGTGGCAAGGATAATCAGCGGGAAAGACAGCAGAAGCAGCACGCTGCGCAGGTTGTTGCGCCGTATCTGCGTCATCATACCAACATACTGCATAGGCTCAGAACTTGATTTCGGGGGCCTTGTCCATAGCCTCACGGTCGGTCTGGGGGATTTCAAACATCACCTCCTTGTGGAAACCGAACATCTGGGCGATGATGTTGGAAGGGAACACCTGTACGGCGTTGTTGAGCTCACGCGTAGCCGAATTGAAGAAGCGGCGGGTGGCAGCCAGCTTGTTCTCGATGTCGGCTATCTCGGTCTGGAGCTGCATGAAGTTCTGGTTGGCCTTGAGGTCGGGATAGGCCTCGAGCTGCACCTTCAGTCCGGCGAGCGCACCGGTAAGCTGGTTGTCGGCGGCTATCTTGTCGTTGATATTGGTGGCTCCCATAGCGGCTGTGCGTGCCTCGGTGACGCGCTGCAGCAGCTCTTTCTCATGGGTGGCATATCCCTTGACGGTAGCCACCAGCTGGGGGATGAGGTCATAGCGCTGACGGAGCTGCACATCGATGTTGGCGAAAGCATTTTCACGATTGTTGCGCATGCGCACCAGGTTGTTGTACTGGCCTACGAGCCACAACGCGAGTAGTACGACGACTACCAAAACAATAATCCATGTCATATTCTTAATCTTTATAATTATATAGGTCAAAATTACCAAAAAAGCGACAACCGCCCAACTATTCGGGCTTAAAGAATGTAAACAGGTGCAGATTTTCACCGCCGCCACCCTCACCGCCGCCACTCGGGGCAGGGTAGAGGGCAAATTAACTGGAACTTTCCTTTGCATTGTCTTGACTTTGTAGTAACTTTGTCTACTGACAATAATTATACAAGGTATGAAGAAGACTCTATTCTCTCTGTTTCTCCTGTTGTCTGTGGCTCCGATGTGGGCACAGACAGACACCCTGGTGGCCAGCGAACTGACCGACACCAAGCAGCACGACGGCAACGAGGTATGGGCGCGCGTGCCCGATGCAGTGCAAATGGCGTGGGGCTCCACCGATGTCCGCTACGCCAAGATGAACGTGCCCCGTGGGCGCATGGCAAAGACCCTGAGGCTCGACGCATGGGCTGGCGAGCGCGTCATGGCTCAGGCTGTGGTATGGACGCGCCACGACATCGTATCGCCACGCGTAGAGGCTACAGCCCTGACCTGTGGCAGAGAGGTGATAGACGCCAAGGCCGTCAACGCCGGATTTGTGGGATATGTGATGACCGACGAGCTCAACCATAACGGCAAATCCAACTGCGGGCACCGTCCCAACAAGGCCGACTTCGACTCGTCGATGGTCGCCGACATGGTCTATGGTCCCCACATCGACCGTATCCCCCGCTGCACCACCCGCCCGGTTTGGGTCAACGTGTGGGTGCCTGCCATCACGCGCGCGGGTATATATAAAGGTAAGATAGTCCTCACCGGCGACAAGGGAGAGAAGGCCGAAGTGGCACTCGAGGTCAAGGTGGGCAGCCGCCAACTGCCTGCGCCCAAAGACTGGGCTTTCGACCTCGACCTGTGGCAGAACCCCTACGCCGTGGCGCGTGTCATGAACGTGAAACTGTGGAGCCGCGAGCACTTCGACGCCATGCTCCCCGTGATGAAGATGCTTGCCGACGCCGGACAGAAGTCCATCACTGCCAGCATCATGCACCACCCCTGGAACGGACAGACCGAAGACCCCTTCGGCAGCATGATACAGCGCACGCTGACCGTCGACGGACAGTGGAAATACGACTACACCGTGTTTGACCGCTGGGTAGAGTTCATGACCCGCGAGGTGGGCATCACCGGCACCATCGACTGCTACACCATGATACCCTGGGCGCTGCAGTTCGACTACTACGACCAGGCTTCCAATACGGTAAAATTTGTCAACGCCCGTCCGCAAGACGCCGCCTACCGCGACTACTGGCTGCCCTTCCTGCGCGACTTCGCCCGACACCTGCGCCAGCGTGGCTGGTTTGAGCGTGCCGCCATCTCTATGGACGAACGCCAGCTCGAAGATATGCAGTCGGCTATCGCTGTGATACGCGAAGCCGATGCCGACTTCCACATCACCCTCGCCGGCAACTACCACAAGGAGATAGAGCACGAGCTCGCCGACCTGAGCGTTCCCTACGGTAGCCCGCTCGACCGCAGCATCATCGCCGAGCGCCGCAGCCGCGGTCAGTCTACCACCTGCTATATATGCTGTACCGAGAGCTTCCCCAACACCTTCACCTTCTCCGACCCCGCCGAGGGCGCCTTCATCCCCATCCACGCCATGGTGCAGGGATACGACGGTCTGCTGCGCTGGGCTTACAACAGCTGGACTGCCGACCCCATGCGCGACACCCGCTTCCGCTCCTGGCCCGCCGGCGACACCTATATCGTCTATCCCGGTGGCCGCAGCAGCATGAGGTTCGACCGCCTGGTCGAAGGCATACAGTGCTGCGAGAAGGTGCGTCTGCTCAGAGCAGAACTACAGGCCAAGGGCAACCGTCGCGCCCTGAAGCGCATCGACGAAGCCCTGAAGGTATTCGGCTGGGGCGGACTTGAGCACACCCAGATGCCCACCGGCGAGCGTATAAGCCGCCTGCAGCGTGTGCTCAACCAGTAGCGTCTGATCATTATTCACTAAACAAATAACACATTTATCATGAAAAAACTTTTTGTAGTATGGGTCATGCTGTTGCCTCTATGGGGGCAGCTGCATGCGCAGGAGAAAATTTTGCAAGGGAAAGGATTCTGGACACTCTTCGACAGTTTGGGAGACGGGACGCCCTGGCAGCAACAGTTTGCTGACCAAACGGGATGCATTTTCTACCCCAAACTCAACCGCAGGTACATTTCCTATGGTGGTTCAGATTCAGCTCCTGCTACCATGAACGGCACTCTGGGCAGGGCAAAGCTTTTGGTAGCACTCAAGGATAGTCTGCCCATCGACATCATTATGATTTCCAACACCAACGATATGAACTTCACAGACCCTGACACGGGTGTGGAAGGAAGTATTGACGATGAACCCTGGATGCAGGGCAGCAAGCGAACTGCAGCCAAGAGTGTGCTGGATTCGAAAGAAGCTGCCAAGGCCTATTGTGAGAAAAATCTGCGGAAAATTCTGAAGGCTACTCCGAAAGCCCAACGGGCTGCGGGCAACATGCTGGTATTCCCCTATGCCAATCCCAACAGGCATGGCAACCGTATAGAAATCATCGCGCCCTCAAAGCATGGAGGTGAAATTTGTTTTCATGTAGGTAGAAGCCCGAGGGTGAATCTTACATTGCCTGCCGGCATGAGCGTGGCACAAACCAGAGAGTGGTTAGCTTCCAAGTTCTATGGAGCAGGGTGGTCGGCCGTAGACAACGGCGACAACAGTTTCACCATCTCCTATTATTATGACAAGAACAACAAGGTCTGGGTCGACACCAAGGAGAGCGGGTTGCAAGTAGCTGTCACCGATGGGCCTCGTGTGGAAGAGTATGTGGTGTTTTATACAGGAAAGGATGCTTCGGGCTGGACAAAAAGTTGCAACTGGACGGATAAAGTAAGCCTGTGGTCGTGCTATAAAGGACTGATGGAATATCTGAAGAGCAACCTCCCCAACACGGAGATTTATTGGTTCATGCCCTCTTATTTCAATTTTGATTTCAATGCACCGGAAGTGCTGCGCGCCGACGGCTCCTTTGACGAGGAGGCATTCGAGAAAACCGAGCGCAACCGCAAGTGGATGCAGCTTTCCGCAGTGCAGCGTGCCATTGCCCAGCGTTATAACTGCCGAGTGCTGGAAGTGGGAAAATACTGTGGTATCAATTTGAAAAACGTGCGTGACTATTATCTCTCGAAAGACCCGCATCTCAAGAAAGAAGGCTATGCGCAATGGTCCAAGGCGCTCTATGAAATCTTCAAGGCCGGCAAATGGGAGTGACAAAAATGGGAGACGAGAAGCTGTTTTTTTACCTAAATATTTGGTACATAGTGAAAAAAATAGTAATTTTGCACCGCTTTTCGGCCTAACCGCTGGTTGATGGAAGAGTTGTCATGCCATGTTGGGTTGGAACGACAAACAATATTTAATTTAAAAACAACAATGGATTTAATTAAAGTTGCTGAAGAAGCGTTTGCAACCGGCAAGAAGTTCCCTGAGTTCCGTGCAGGAGACACCGTAACTGTCGCTTACAAAATCGTCGAGGGTTCAAAAGAGCGTATCCAGCTCTATCGTGGTGTAGTAATCAAGATTTCAGGCCACGGTGACAAGAAGCGTTTCACCGTTCGCAAGATGTCTGGTACTGTAGGCGTTGAGCGTATCTTCCCCATCGAGTCACCCAACATCGATTCTATCGAGGTGAACAAGGTAGGTAAGGTTCGTCGCGCTAAGCTCTACTATCTGCGCAAGCTCACTGGTAAGGCTGCCCGCATCCGTGAAAAGAGAGTGGTTAACACCAACGCTTAATAACGGCATCCCCAAGGGTAAAACCCAAGAAATAAAGAGAGACATTCCTCATGCGGGGAGTGTCTCTCTTTTTTTTGCGCAATTTTGCGCACATGTTTTGAGCCGAATAACATTTATTAACAACGACATCCGGCGCCCTACCTATTTATATATTTACCTTTGCACCAAATTCTGAAAGTAACATGACTAATATCACCAAGACCTTATGCCTCGGAGCAGCCATGATGCTCGCTCTGTCTGCCTCTGCGCAAAACGAGAAAGTTAAAGACCTGATTTCTCCACTCTCAGACCACAGCATCCAGCTCCATGGATACTTCGACAATGACATCCACAACAGTGTTGAGCATTGGAACAAGGGCGTCGTGCCCTACGACCGCCTTATGGAGTTCTACGATAACAACGTTAACCGACCCAATTTCGCTGTAGGTGAGATGTGGGCCAAGGCTGTCCGCAGTGGAGCCATGCTTTATGCATATAACAAGGACCCCGAACTCAAGAAGATACTGGTCAACACCGTCAACAAGGTGTTCAAGTATGTGCAGAGCAACGGTGCTATAGCCTGCTCTCCCGTAGAAAAGCAGCCCGACGCCAAGGGTGGCGACCTCTGGGAGCGCAAATATATCATGCTCGGACTCTCGCAGTACTATGCACATGTGGAGAAAGACCCACGCGTGCTCAAACTGATGATTGCCGAGGCCAACAGCGTGATAGACCAGATAGGTGACGCTCCTAAGGTAGACATCAACACCCAGGGATGGAGCCGCACTGGCATCGAGAGCTACTCGGTGATGGAGCCCATGATGCGCATCTACAAGCTCACCGGCGACAAGCGCTACCTCGACTTCTGTACCTATCTCATCAAGAAGGGCGGATGCCGTGGCGCCAACATCTTCCAGGAAAGTCTCGACAACGTACGTCCTCGACTCATGGGCAATGGCTACCCCAAGGCTTATGAGATGCTCTCGGTCTATGAAGGCTTGGTAGAGTACTACCGCTGCACCGGCGAGGAGAAGTGGAAGCAGGCTACGCTCAACCTCTTTGAAAACCTGAAGAAATACGAGATTACCATTATCGGTAACGGTGGTGCAGACTATCCCTACTATCCCAAGTGGAGAGGTGAGGCATGGGACGATACTGCCCTCGAGCAGACCAACCCCAAGATAGAGCGCATGATGGAGACCTGCGCCGGAGTGACCTGGATGAAGCTCTGCAGCCAAATCCTGCGCATCACTGGCGACGCTTCTGCTGTCGACTTCATCGAGAAGTATGTCTACAACGGACTCATCGGTGCCATGAAGCCCGGTGGCAACGGATTCAGCTACGTCAACCTGCTCAACGGTCAGAAGGTGACCGACAGAGGATGGGGTACCACCATCGACGGCATGGCTGTGACCTGCTGCAACCTGAGCGGACCTATGGGATTGGCATATATACCCTATGTAGCCGTGATGCAGAACGACCGCGGACCCGTCGTAAACCTCTACAATGCAGCTACAGCCACAGCCAAGACCCTCAAGGGCAACGCCGTGACATTCACCATCGACACCAAGTTCCCACTCGCCAACACTGCGACCATCACCATCGGCGAGGCACAGAAGGAGAAGTACGACTTCATGCTCCGCATCCCAGGATGGAGCACCAACACCATCGTCAAGGTCAACGGCAAAGCCATCGACAACGTAGTGGCTGGCAAGTATCTCACCCTGACACGCAAGTGGAAGAAGGGCGACAAGATAGAGTTGACCTTTGACATGCGATGCCGCCTCATCGACGCGCCCCACGGCAGCAACCCCGACGCTTGGAACTACCAGGCTGTCATCTACGGCCCCATGGTGCTGGCGCGCGACGAAAATATTGACGCTGATTACAACAAACCTGTACAGGTAGTGGCAGATGCCAACGGCGAGGTGAAACTCACCCCCGTGAAGCCCACACGCGAAGGCACCCGCATGGAGTTCCTCGTGCCCACCACCGACGGCAACATCCATATGGTTGATTACTCATCGGTAGATGGTTGGAAGGACAAGAAAATCTGTACATGGTTGCCCAAGAAACAATAATCTACTAATATCAGGAATCTCACAATTGAACATGATTTAAAAGGGGGGAAGCTCGCAACGAGCCTCCCCCCTTTTTTTATGCATGCCGATTGCGTGTTTGTCAACATCCTCACCGTCAACTCTGAACCGATGGTTACCGGCGTGGCACAGTGCGCCGCTGAAAGGTAATGGAGTTGCGATTACAAAGCCCAGGGCTGCGGGCGAAGCCACCTCCCGGTTTGATAGTACTAATATCATAGCACTCTGTAAGAGTTGCGATTAGCCGCAGGCGTTACCCGCAGCTGGATAATGGCCTGCAATGCGTTGGAAAATACCATTAAACAGAGTATCACGCCTACGGCAAAGCGCGACACCTGCAGCGATGCCAAAGAGAGCCCATTCCCAACCTTCGTCAAGGAGAAAGTGCGCGCCACAATCTCCTTAAACACTGCGCGGGTGAAACCGGCCTCCTCCATGGCATTTCCCCTTGGGGAAGGTTTGGATGTGGCGTGTGGTGGTTTGGATGTGGCCTCTTTGGGGCAATGGATATAGTTAGCCCATCGTGGATGGTACGCACCCCTGGCAACTCTGTAGGAGTTGCGATTTCATAGCCCAGGGTTGAGGTGCACAGCGCCTCTACCCTGGGTACTGACATAATAAAGAGAAGCAACTCTGTAGGAGTTGCGTTTAGCCGAAGGCGTTATACTCAATCTGATAATATCGTCCTATATATTTCCGCCCATCAACCTGGTGCGGTAACGCCTGCGGCTAAACGCAACACTTACAGCGTTGCTATAATGGTCGTACTTGCACCCAGGGTAGCGGTCTTTGTCCGCAACACTGGGCTGGGGAATCGCAACACTTACAGCGTTGCTGTTGCTTGCGGAAAACTCTGTTTATCTTCACCCGTATCGATGTGGTATGGGAGAGTGGATTATGGGCCGCTTGTGCAGCTCCTTCCCCTTGGGGAAGGTTGGGATGGGGCCTCAGCTGGCACTCCTTCCCCTTGGAAGGCTGGGATGGGGCTTCTTGTGTATTATGTTTTCTCCATTTCTCCTTGGGAATATCGTTACTCGCAGCAGGATATTTATCTGTATTAATACTATTTTCTAATCTCCGTAGCCACCAGGCGAATGGTTACATACCATGCGCCATAACCGTCGCTAATCCACAAGCCTCTTGCCCACGGATAGAGTTCATGCTCGAGCGATTGATAGTGACCGCCTTTGATCACATGAGTGTGTTCTCCTGGCGGACATTTGTAGTCTTTCTTACCGTTGGGGGTGACCGGTCGGTCGGGCGAATAGGTGTTATAGGGGTCATAGCACATCTCTGCGAGTCCGCCCGACATGTCGTAGAGTCCCAGACCGTTGGGTTTCTTGCATCCCATGCAATATGACTTTTTTTTCTCTTCCGGGTTATCTTTATACACCGCCACCTCATTGGCATTGTTGCTGCCGCTGAATCGGTAGGGAGCCTTAGGCTTACCCTCAATGGCAGCATATTCCCATTCGGCCTCGGTGGGCAGACGGAACTCCTGACCGCAGTAGGCATTCAGGCGTTCCAGAAATGTCTGGATGTCTTTGCACGATATGCCGCATGTGTAATTATCCGTCCCCATAGGGTTTGTCCCCATAGGGTTCTTGGTGTAATACTCATAGGTACCATCCCACCAGTCTTTCATGAAGGCGTCCCATAGAGCCATGCTCAATTCGTATTTACAGATATAATAGCCATCGAGCGTTATCTCTCTCTCGCGTTCTTTGTTGAATCTTACCGTGTCACATCCGGCGGTGAAGGTGCCGCCCTTGACATACACCATATCCCCCAGCAACTTGTTGACCAGACGCTTGCGATGGGCGTCCATGTCAAATCTCTCTTTGGGACTTGGCGTGCGCTGCGGCTTTTTGTGCCTGATGGTCGTGGCAGGTTTCTTCTTGACTGCTGCGCCCGAAGTCTTTGGCCTTATGATGCCTTGGGCCGAAGCTGCTGTCAGGGCTGCTATAGCAATGATAGTTATAAACAGTCTTCTCATAATCTTATGTATTATAGGGTTTCCAACACGCGCTTGAGCACCACCTCGGCGCTTATCTCGCGGTTGGCGGCTTCGGGGATGACGAGCGAGTGGTCGCTCTCTATCACATCGTCGGTGACGATGAGGCCGCGTCTTACGGGCAGACAGTGCATGAAGTATCCGTCATGAGTCCAGCTCATGTGTTCCGAGTCGATGGTCCACGACATATCCTTGCAGAGTATCTTGCCATAGTCCTCTTTGCAGCTTACGCCGGGGCAGCTCCAGTTCTTGGCATACACGAAGTCGGCACCTTCGAGCGCGCGGCGCTGGTCATACTCCACATGGGCGTTGCCCACAAACTTCTCGTCCAGTTCGTAGCCCTCGGGATGGGTCACCACCAGGTCTACATCGGCAGCGTTCATCCATTGGGCAAAGCTGTTGGGCACAGCCTGTGGCAGCGCACGGCAGTGGGGAGCCCAGGTGAGCACCACCTTGGGACGCTCCGTCTTGCGGTGCTCGTCGATGGTGATGAGGTCGGCAAAGGCCTGGAGCGGATGCACCGTGGCAGTCTCCATAGCCACAACGGGGCGGCCGCTGTAGCGCACAAACTGGTTGACGATGGTCTCGGCATAGTCGAAGTCACGGTCTTTGAGCCCGGCAAACGAGCGCACGGCGATGATGTCACAGTAGCTTGCCATCACGGGGATGGCTTCGAGCAGATGCTCGCTCTTGTCGCCGTCCATGATGACGCCACGCTCGGTCTCCAGCTTCCATGCGCCGGCATTGACGTCGAGTACTATCACGTTCATTCCCAGGTTCATGGCAGCCTTCTGGGTAGAGAGGCGTGTGCGCAGACTGTTGTTGAAGAATATCATCAGCAGAGTCTTGTTCTTGCCCAACTCCTGAAAGGCAAAGCGGTCGCGCTTTACCTCCTGTGCCTCGGCGAGCGCCTGACGGAGGTCGCCCAGGTCTTCTACATTGAAAAATGTCTTCATCTCTTTCTTCCTTTATTTGATTTTTCAGCGCCGGACAAATAGCCGATGCCGGCATCGATTGTGTGCGGGATGCTGTTGATGTCACAAAAATACGCAAAAAACCTGACATGCACCGCCATTTTCCCCATTTTTTTGCCTACCATCACCACCACGGCTTGCCATATCACCGCTACGGCGGGACTTCACGTTGCCATTGCCCTAAACCAGAGAGAGGGACCCGCGCTTGGCGGCATCCCTCTCTTTGCAGCTATAGTCTCGATAGCCTGGAGCGTGGCCAGACTCTTTAGGGTTACAGTTTTACCACCTTTACCATATTTTTTGCCGCACCCCATCCAACGCCAACGGCGGAGCCAGACATCCGGTGATGTCCTGCTCCGCCGTGGAAATTGTTTATGGGTCGTCTGTGCGGTTAGCGTGCCATAACCTTGTAGGCGCGGCCACCGGCCTTGACGATGTATACCTGTCCGGCAGCGAGGGTCAGCGTGTTGGCGCCAGCCTTGCCGCTCAGAGTCTGCTTGCTGCATCCGTCGAGGGTGAAGACATAGATGGGGGCAGCCTGCGTCAGTGTCACGGTCACGGTGTTGCCGCTTACGCTTACCTTGGGGTCGCCGTTGGCTACCACGTTGCCATTGATGCCTGCAGCGATGCTCAGGTCGGCATATACAATGGGTGATGTGCCTGAGATTACCTCGCCACCCACGTCGTTGTGACGCCATCCTGTCACCTGGTAACCATACTTCTTGTTCTCCTCGAGACCAGAGAAGTTGTAAGAGGTGGTCTTGCCGTCGGTGAGTTTCACCAGGTCATACTTCACGGTGATGATGTCGCCCTTGTAGAGACCCTGGCTTACAGTAACCTCATCGATGAAGAACTTCTTGAGTCTTTTATCCTCAAATGAGAGCATGGTCTCAGAGTCGCCGTCGTTCATCTCCCACTCTTCATCGATATTGCCATTTTTGTCGAAGGTTGCCGTGTGCATGTTCAGTTTGCCGTCTACTATATATCCCACGTGGTATACGTTGAGGGCGTCGCCGGCAGTACCATGGGCCTTGAGGTGTATTTTGTACTTGCCGCCGTTGGCCGACAGGTTCATAATGGGCGAGTGCAGATAAGACATGTTCATGGGGAAGCGGCCTGCATCGGCACCTATCATGCCTTTGGCCATCAGCACATTGCGTCCGCTCCAACCTGTGCAGTCTGTATACTTGTCCAGGTCTTCCGAGTTGATGCTGATGGGAAGCATCGTTGTGCCCTCGGTAGCCTTGGAGAACTGGTCGTCAAGGCGCTTATCTATCTTGGTGTCCTCGACCACGTCGAAGCGGTAGGGCTGCACATAGTAGCCCAGCGCCTTGGGCAGATACTCCCAGTTGGCGGTGTACGAGGTACTCTTGATGTTGCTGGCGGGCAGGGTGTTGACACTCAGAAAGCCATCGACATACATGATGGCCGACATGTCAGAAACCTCGCTGCCATTCTTTGCCTTTACATAGTAGTAATAGACCTTCTCGGCATCCAGGTCGGTGGGAACGATCCATGTACCCTCAACCTCCTTGTCGCGCATCACGTATACGGGGGCCTTGTATTCATACTGTATGGAGTTGATGGCGATGTCGCCCACGTTGTGGCTGTCGTCCTTGACAATCTCAAAGACCACCTTGCCGATGTTGGAGCGGATTCCGCCGAAAGCATCCTCCAGGTCGAAATCTTCCTTGATGTAGAAATAGTAAGCCTCTACCTGACCCGAACTGATCATGTCGCCAGCCTTGTCGTAGAGAGTCACCTTGAAACGGCTCGAGTTTTCCTTGGTGATGCCCTGCGCATTGATGAGGTTGGCGTTGAAGATACATCTGGAGAGGTTGCCGCCCACCATGAGGGTGGTAGACACCTTGTCGTCGTTGGCGTCCAGCACGATGTGGTCGCGGTCGTTGTAGTAGACCACGTCGGTGGTGCCGTTCTTGGAGATGTCAACGCTGAAACCAACAGGAATATTGGGGTTGGCTGTGTTGATTTTGCCGCCACTGTGGTTCACGTTGGCAAAGGTCTCGTCGAATTTCATCATGTTGTCGCCCAGAGTGTAGAGGCTGAACAGATAGGAGTCGGCGCCGGCGTCTTCCCACGTAGCTTTGAATTGGGTTCCCAGATAGTTGTCGGGGAAACCGATGGTGGGTGGGTTTACGGCAGCATACGCCGATGCCACTGTTGTGGTCAACAGTGATAGGATGAAGTAGATTTTCTTCATTTTGTAGGTTTATTTATATAGCTCCCGTATGAATAAAACTGCGCCCCGAGCCGGGAGGAATAACCACAGGGCGAAGCCGAATCTCTCTTTCCGAGCGAAAAATTATAAAAAAAATGATGAAATCCGACACAAAAACTATGTTTTTTGTACTTTTCGTAGCGAAAAATGGCAAAATGAGAATCCCGTCCACACACCCCGCCATGGCTCCTGGGGCCCCTCCCCAGCCCTCCCCAAGGGAGGGCACTGAAAAACTAAAACCCACTATCAAATTGAAAGTTGATGACGGAAAAATAGCTGTTTTACCCTTTATTATCTGTCTATTTTAGCCTTATTTTAGGCGATTTGCAGAAAGAGAAGTTACAAATCGTAAGCATTTTCCGTTTTGGTCATAAAAAAAGGGGACTTTTTCAGTGCCCTCCCTTGGGGAAGGTTGGGATGGGGCTTCCCCTGGCAACTCTGTAGGAGTTGCGTTTAGCCGAAGGCGTTATACTCAACCTGATAATACCGTCCTATAAAGTTCCGCCCATTATCCTGGTGCGGGTAACGCCTGCGGCTAATCGCAACACTTACAGCGTTGCTATAATGGTCCTACTTGCACCCAGGGTAGCAGTCTTCGCCCTCAACCCTGGGCTGGGGGAGGGGCTTTTAGGCTGAGCAGACCCTCAGCCAGACTGCCGCCCATGGCGCCAGCCCCGATGATGGCTATCGTCATAACTTGGCAAGTGTGCGTCCGAGGCGACCGATGAAGTCGTCGACCTCGTCACGGGTGAGGCATAGCGGAGGGAGGATGCGTAGGATATTGGTGCCGGCGCAACCGGTAAAGCAATGCTCTTCGTGCACGAGTCGCGAGCGCACCTCGCTATGGGGGATGTCGAGCACGGCTCCCGCCATGAGTCCGCGGCCACGCACCTCGACGATATGCTGCGACTCCTGCTGCAGCTCGCGCAGTCTGGCGAGCAGATATTCGCCCACCTCATGGGCATTGTCCACCAGATGCTCCTGCTCGAAGACGTCGAGCACAGCCAGGGCGGCGGTACATGCCAGATGGTTGCCTCCGAAGGTGGTGCCGAGCTGGCCCTTCACCGCCTCGAAGCTCGGCGCGATGAGCACGCCCGACATGGGGAAGCCGTTGCCTATGCCCTTGGCCACGGTTATGAGGTCGGGGCGTATGCCGAGCCACTGGTGGGCAAAGAACTTGCCGCTGCGGCCGTAGCCACACTGTATCTCGTCGCAGATGAGGATGGTGCCGTTGCGGTGGCAAGCCTCGAGCAGACCCTGGGCAAACTCGGCTGTAGCCATATTCAGTCCGCCCACACCCTGGATGCACTCGATGATGCAGGCAGCCACGTCGCCCTTGGCGAGTTCGGCTTCCCATGCCTCCAGGTCGTTGAGGGGCAGGAAGGTGGTATGTCCGTTGGCATTGATGGGGGCATTGTATTTGGCGATGTCGGTCACCTCGACGGCGAGCGAGGTGCGGCCGTGGAAGGCCTTGCCGGCGGCGAGCACGCGGGTGCGTCCGGTCTTGAACGATGCCAGCTTGAGCGCGTTCTCATTGGCTTCGGCGCCCGAGTTGACCAGGAAGAGGCTGTAGTCGTCATACCCGCAGGCTTTGCCGAGACGCTCGGCGAGTTGCTCCTGCAGTCGGTTGATGACCGAGTTGCTGTAGAACCCCAGCCTGTTGAGCTGGGCTGTCATCATCTCCACGTAGTGTGGGTGGCAGTGGCCGATGCTGATGACGGCATGGCCACCATAGAGGTCGAGATATTGCTGTCCCTTGTCGTCCCAGACATGACAGCCACGGCCTTTGACGATGTTCACGTCCGAGAGGGAATATACATCAAACAGATTCATAGTCGCTATATATAATAAGGTATAATCAGAATGCAGAGGGCTTCAGCCGCAGTCCGGTGCGCTCGTCGAGCCCGAACATGAGGTTCATGTTCTGCACCGCCTGTCCCACGGCACCCTTGAGCAGATTGTCGATGCAGCAGGTGATGAGCAGCTTGTCGCCATACTTGTCGCAGTGTACAAGCGCCTTGTTGGTATTGACCACCTGCTTCAGGTCTATCGCCTTGTCTACATAGTGAGTGAAGGCGGCATCGCGGTAGAAGTCGCGGTAGGCAGCCTCGATGGTCTCGATGTCGGCATCGGTGTGCACCACCTCGGTGGCAAAGATGCCACGGGCGAAGTCGCCGCGGTAGGGGATGAAGTCGATGGCAGCCTCGAGATGGCCCTGTGCCTGGGCGAGGCTCTGGCGTATCTCGGCGATATGCTGGTGGCTGAACGCCTTGTATATACTCAGGTTGTTGTTGCGCCAGGAGAAGTGGGTGGTGGCTGTGGGCTTCTGGCCGGCACCGGTAGAGCCGGTGATGGCATTGACGCTCACGTCGCTGGTGATGAGGCCCATCTTGGCGGCAGGCAGCAGACCCAGCTGGATGCACGTGGCAAAGCAGCCGGGGTTGGCGATATGGCGCGCGGTGGTGATGGCTTCGCGGTTGAGCTCAGGCAGACCATAGACATAGTCGTGGTCGGGCGCGGCGATACGGAAGTCTTGCGCCAGGTCGATGATTCGCACGTGGTCGGGGATGGTATGCTCCTGCAGGAAGGCTTGGCTCTTGCCGTGGCCGAAGCAGAAGAACACCACGTCGACCTCGTCGAAGGGCATCGCGTCGGTGAAGCGCATGGAGGTCTCGCCGTAGAGTCCCTCATGGACATCGGTGAGCAGATTGCCGGCATTGCTGCTGCTGTTGACAAAGACCAGCTTGGCGTCGGGGTGGTTGATGAGCAGACGGATGAGTTCGCCGGCGGTATAGCCGGCTCCTCCCAGTATTCCTATTCTTATCATGTTGCTAATTGGCTTTGGGTGGAATGATAATCCACATGATGATATAGGCCAATACTCCGCTGAAGCAGGTGAAGACGGTGAGCAGCGTGTAGGCCACTCTCATGGCGGTAGGGTCGATGCCGAAAAATTCGGCAAGTCCTGCACATACGCCCGCAATCATGCGGTTGTTGCTTCTTTCCAGTTTCTTGTTGTTCATTGTCATGTCTGTTTAGATGGTTTGTATCATTATAGACGGATTGGGTACAACAATGGTTGCAGCCATTGGCCTTTTTCTTGTTCTCTGTGGAGCTTGCAGCCCGTTCAGAGCTATCGTTTCTCGTCGGGGTGGATGCCGTAGAAGACACGCAGCGGCGTCGAGGTGACCTTGATGAAGCCCTTGGCGTCGTCGGCGGTCCATCCGTGCTGCATCTCGCCATACTCGCCGAGTTTGCTCTTGAGCAGGTCGTCGGGTGAGTCCACGCCCACGGTCTCAAATCCCAATGGGCGCAGCTTGAGAATGGCGGTGCCGTTGACGTGGCGCTGCGAAGAGGTGAGCATGGCCTCGATGTCGGGCATTACGGGCTCCAGGTACTGGCTCTCGTGGAGGAACATGCCATACCAGTTGGCCACCTGCTCCTTCCAATACTGCTGCCACTTGCTCAGCGTGTACTTCTCCAGCAGTCGGTGGGCCTCGATGATGAGCTTGGGGGCGGCTGCCTCAAAGCCCACACGACCCTTGATGCCGATGATGGTGTCGCCCACATTGAAGTCGCGGCCTATGGCGTAGGCGGCGCCTATCTCCTCAATCTTCTGGATGGCGGCAATCTTGTCGTCAAACTTCTCGCCGTTGACGGCGGCTATCTCGCCCTTCTCAAAGGTAATCTTCAGTTCGCTCTCGTCGGTGCGGGTCACGTGCTTGAGGAACGCCTCTTCGGGCAAGCCCTGTGCAGAGTCGAGCAGTTCACCTCCGCAGATGCTGGTTCCCCATATACCCACGTTGTAAGAGTACTTGAGCTTGGTGAAGTCGGCATAGTAGCCGTGGGCGTTGAGGTAGTCCACCTCTTCCTGGCGTGAGAGCGCCTTGTCGCGGGTCAGGGTGATAATCTCCACGCCCGGTGCCATGACGAGGAAGGTCATGTCGAAGCGTATCTGGTCGTTGCCGGCGCCGGTAGAGCCGTGGGCTATGGCGTGGGCACCTATCTCGTTGGCGTAGCGGGCTATGGCGATGGCCTGGAAGATGCGCTCCGACGATACGCTGATGGGGTAGCAGTTGTTGCGCATCACGTTGCCGTAAATCATGTACTTCAGACTCTTCTCGTAGTACTCCTGAGTCACGTCGAGGGTCACATATTTTACAGCGCCCAACTTGTAGGCGTTGGCTTCATTCTCCTTGAGCTGTGCGGCACTGAATCCGCCGGTGTTGGCACAGGCGGCATACACGTCATAACCTTCTTCAGTAAGTTTCATGACGGTGTACGAGGTGTCGAGACCGCCCGAAAAGGCTACTACTACTTTCTTCTTGCTCATAATGATTGGTGTTTTATTAGTTCTGTTCTTGGTTTCTCTTGTCTATCTTGTTGATTCTCTCGATTACCTCCTGCGGCAGCTTGGCGGGCAGGTGCTCCTCGGGGTCGTAGAGCATGGCGGTGCAGATGCAGTATTTGCGCCCGGTGCGCTTGAGCACGTCTACGTTGATGCAGCCTTCGCATCCGCGCCAGAAGGCTTCGTCGTCGGTGAGGTCGGCAAAGGTCACAGGCTGGTAGCCCAACTGCGTGTTCATCGTCATTACGGCGGCTCCGCTCGTAAGACTGAATATCTTGGCGTGGGGCCAGCGTGTGCGGGCGAGGGTGAAGGTGAGGTCTTTGATGCGCTTGGCCACGCCGTGCTTGCGGAAGTCGGGGTGTACTATCAGTCCCGACGTGGTCACATACTGCTTGTTGCCCCATGTCTCTATATAACTGAAGCCGGCAAAGCGGTCGCCCGAGAGGGCTATGACGGCTTTGGCCTCCTTCATCTTGGTGGTAAGATACTCGTGCGTACGCTTGGCGATGCCCGTTCCTCTTACCTTGGCGGCGTCGGCAATGGTCTGTAAGATGGTGTCCACGTATTTCTCGTGCGAGGCGTCGGCCACCATTACCTTGATTTCTTCCATTCTTCTCTTCTTGGTTTATATCAGATTGGGGATTACCTGCATCAGCTTGCGCTCCAGCCTGCCGCGGTCGGCGCCCTCGGCGAGGATGGTGACGATGGTGTCGTCGCCGGCAATGGTTCCCAATATCTCTATGATGTTACTGTTGTCTATGTTGTAGGCTATCGCGCTGGCGTAGCCAGGCCGTGTCTTGATGACGGCGATGTTGTTGGAGTATTGTATCGACACGAAACCAGGCGCCTGGAGCATCTGCTTGGCGGTCTTGGGACGGGTGACGCGCTTGTACATGGTCTCGTTGGGCAATACGTAGACATACTTGCCGTTCATGCTCGATGCCTTGGCTATCTTGAGCAGTTTCATGTCGCGGCTCAGCGTGGCTTGGGTCACCTCGAAGCCCTCTCTAATCAGTTCGGTGAGGATGTCTTCCTGGCTGCAGAACTCCTTGCTGGAGATGAGCATCTTGAGAGCCTCGATACGGTCTTTCTTTCCTTTCATGATGTGTATATTTATACATTTACGGGTGCAAAATTACACAAAAGATGCATATTCACCAAAGAAAAATGTATAAAAATACGCCTGTGCTGTATATTTATACAACAATTTGCATTATATACACACTCCCATTCATGACCGTCGGGCTGTAGGCATTGACGGATGCGATGCGGGTGGTAAGGGACGTAAGTGTTGGTAAATCAGATGGTTTGCTTGGTGGTGATGACGGGGGGCGTGGGCTGCGGCGATGGGCGATGGGTGGGTCGCCAGGCTTGCGCAAAGTTGTGCAATATACAGTAAATGATGTATATTGCCTCGTTCCCCACCGCTTCCTTGTCGTTATACCGCCATCAGCACTACATATATTATATTGATGATGCCGGCAGCCATCAGCAGCTTGTTGTAGGTGGCGCCCTTGGCGCGGAGGGTGGCGGCGAAGAGGGCTGCGGCAGGGACGACCACCAGCATGGCGAGGCTCCAGCCCAGAGCCAGATAGGCGAGCACGGGCATCAGAGCCACCACGGTGCCCATCAGGCACAGGGCTGCGCGGCGCCCGAACCTCACGGGGAAAGTGCGCTTGCCCACGAGTCGGTCGCTGTCCATGTCGCGCAGATTGTTGATGAGCAGCACACACATCGAGATGAGTCCGCTCACGCCTCCAGCACACCATACCGACCACGCAAACTGCCCCGTCTGCAGATAGTATGTGCCTGACGAGGCTATCACGCCGTAGTAGAGAAATACGAATATGTCTGCCACGCCCAGATACGACAGCGAGTGGCTCGTGGCAGTATAGAGCCAGGCGAAGAGCAGGGCCGAGACGCCGATGGCGAGGATTACCCAACCGCCGTGGACGACCAGGAAGAGACCGCAACCCACGCTTACCGCCAGTGCCGTAAGGCAGGCCCACTGCATCTGCCGCTTGCTCACCTCACCTTCAGCCAGCGCGCGCTTGAAGCCGGCACGGCCTTTCTGGTCGGTACCCCGCACGAAGTCGTAGTAGTCGTTGATAAGGTTGGACAGTATCTGCAGCGCCAGCGCGCAGACGATGGTCACCGCAGCCACGGTGGCCGAGGTGACGGGCGACGGCATGGCTATCAGCGCCGCCATGACCGGACAGAGCGAGGCAGCAAGTGTCTGCGGGCGCACTATCCTGAACCAGAGTCCTATAGTCTTCATCATAGTCATAGTCGTTGTGTGTGATAAAACAAAAAGCCACACCGCCTCTCTGTGGGAGATGGGTGTGGTTATAGTCGTGGTAGTCTACATAGCTGTATTACTTGTGGGTGTCCAGACCGATGCGCACACCGTCGTAGTTCTTGCTCAGATCGCCCATGGTCTGCAGGGTGCTGTTGCCGCTCATCGCTGCAAGGGTCTGGAAGAGGTTGAGCAACTTCTTCGACTCCATCAGGAAGCTCATGCCGCCCGTGGTCTTCTTGGCATATACGTTGAGGCTGAAGAGCAGGGTCTTAAGCACCAGCTTCTGGTCTTCCTGTGTGTAGGACCACTGGCCGCTGATGGGCTTGCCGTCTATCTTGCCGCTGAAGGTCTTGTCGCTGTTGATGGTGAGATAGGTGTTCTGGCTGTTGATGCCCACCTTGGTGTAGGTATTGCTCAGTTTCTCCTTGATTTCGGTGGCGATGGTCTCGCCTCCAGCCTTGGCGAGCAGATTTTCGGTGGTGAATGCCACGCCGGGCTGTCTGTAGTGCCATGTGCCGATGAGGTCGCGCTCGCGGGGCTTGTCGGTACCCAAGATGCTCTTGATGGTGTTGCCCAGCGTCTGTCCGTTGGTGGCAGCGCTGATGATAGACCCCAGCACGCTCTGGTGACTGTTGGTCTGGGTGTTGGTCTGTGTGTTGGTGTTACCTGAAGTGCCGCAGCTGCTGAGCATGACGCCGCATGCCAGGACGGCAATGATTTTTGATTTGTTCATTTTCTCTAAAATTATAACGATAATCTATGTCTCTGACGCAATAAAAAGGCCAAGGTTTAATATCCTTGGCCTGTATTTTCACGATGAAGCCTATCCTCGCATCAGTCGCGGTTGCCGCCGAAGAAGCGCAGCAGGTAGAGGAACAGGTTGACAAAGTCGAGGTAGAGGCTCAGCGCGCCTGTCACTGCCAACTTCTGGCTGGTCTCTCCCAAGTCGGGAGCCATGGCAAGGCTCATCTTGATTTGCTGGCTGTCCCATGCGGTGAGGCCCACGAAGACCAGCACGCCGATGATGCTTACCACCAGGTCCAGACCCGAACTGTGCAGGAACATGTTGACCACGCTGGCGATGATGACGCCTATCAGCGCCATGAAGAGCAGTCCGCCTATCTTGGTCAGGTCACGGCTGGTAAAGTAGCCGTAGGCTGCCATGACGCCGAATGTGCCGGCGGTGACGGCAAAGGTCTTGATGATGGCTGCGGGGGCAAAGAGTACGAAGATGGATGAGAGGGTAAGTCCGTTGAGTGCCGAGAAGATGATAAACATCAGTGTGGTGGTTGCCAGAGAGCGGTTTTCCTTGTTCACGCTGTTGGATATCTTCCATACCAGCACCAGTTCGGCGATGATGATGGCCCATATGCCCAGCTGGCTGCTGTATATCAGCTGTATCAGTCCTGGCGACATCGCTACGCTGTAGGCGGTGAGGCCGCTGATGGCAAGCGCCATCGCCATCCATAGGTATACCTTGCGCATCAGTATCGGGAACGCTGCCGAGAGTGACATGCTCTCACTCTGTCTGATCTTTTCTTCTAAATCGTTAATGTTCATAATCGTCTGTTTTATGGTTTATACTATGGTGACTGCAAAGAGCATGCCACCACATTGCAAATATAAGAAGATTTATTCGTCTGCACTACTTTTTTTGTTATTATTTGCGACCCCGCCCTTATTTTTATCATTTATTACGAAAGTCGCGCCTACTGCCAAGGGGCTTTTGTCGGTTTCGGCGATTGTCGTGCTGTCCTCCTCGGCCCTCGCGCCAGCCCTCGCAGCCATCCCCGCAAGGCGGGAGCATGGCGCAGAGAGCGGAATGTCAAAAAAAGCGGCGCCGAAAGCCCGGTTTGGTATCAATTTTGCACCCTCTGCCCGTAGAGACACCAACTATACATATATATATTATGAGTATAAAGCAAATACCCGTTCTGCTGCTCACGGGCTATCTTGGTAGCGGCAAGACCACATTGGTCAACAAAATTCTCGCCAATAAGAAGGGCATCAAGTTTGCCGTCATCGTCAACGATATCGGTGAGGTAAACATCGACGCCGACCTCATACAGCAGGGCGGAGTGGTCAACAAGAAGGACGACAGCCTCGTGGCTCTGCAGAATGGCTGCATCTGCTGCACGCTCAAGATGGACCTGGTCGAGCAGATACGCGAAATCATAGAGATGGGGCGCTTCGACTACATCGTCATCGAGGCAAGCGGCATCTGCGAGCCCGCCCCAATCGCACAGACCATCTGCTCCATCCCCTCGATGGGACCGCAGTATATCAAGGGTGGCATAGCCCGGCTCGACTGCATCGTGACGGTGGTCGACGCCCTGCGCATGAAAGACGAGTTTGGCAATGGCGACAATCTGCAGCGTGGTAATCTCGAAGAAGACGACCTCGAGAACCTCGTCATCCAGCAGCTCGAGTTCTGCAATATCATCCTGCTCAACAAGGCTTCAGAGGTGACTCCCTCGGAGCTCGACCATGTCACCCAGATTATCCGCGCCATCCAGCCCAAGGCCGAAATCATACCTTGCGACTATGGCGACATCGAGCTTGAGCGCATCCTCGACACCCGCCGCTTCAATTTCGACGACGTAGCGACCTCTGCCGCGTGGATAGACCAGATAGAGCACCACCACGGTGAGCCCGACGATGACGAAGAGGCAGAGGAGGAGCACCATCATCACGATGACGAGCACGAGCACCACGACCACGATGAGCATCATCATGATGACGAGCACGAGCACTGTGACCACGACCATCATGACCACGACGACCACGGCCACTGCCATCACCACCATCACGACCATGAGCATGGCGAGGTCGAGGAGTACGGTATAGGCACCTTTGTCTATTACCGCCGCCGTCCGCTCGACCTTGCGCGCTTCGACGAGTTTGTCGCCCGCTTCTGGCCCAAGGGCGTCATCCGCTGCAAGGGCATGTGCTGGTTTGCCGACGAGCCCGACGTGTGCTACCTCTTCGAGCAGGCAGGCCGCCAGATGGGTCTCAAGAATGCCGGACAGTGGTATGCCACCATGCCCGAAGACCAGCTGAGCGAACTGATGGATCGCGAGCCTGGGCTGCGCCGCGACTGGGACGAGCAGTATGGCGACCGCATGCAGAAGCTCGTCTTCATCGGTCAGAAGATGGATAAGCGCTCCATCATCGCCCGCCTCGACAAGTGCCTGGCTGACTAAGAGATAGCACTGACTGTCTCCGCCACAGCGCCAACGATCTCCGCCACAGCGCCAACCATCCCCGCCAAAGCGCAGGCTATCCTCGCAGTTGCACCGACAGTCCTCGCCATCCCCCCAATACACCGAGCCCCGCCCTACACCGTTCCCATGCCGGGAACAGATAGGGTGGGGCTCGCTGCGTCTATATCTGTCTACAGGGTGATGACCTCCACGTCAGCCGTGATGACCTTCACAATCGCCGAGATGACCTTCGCAATCGCCGAGATGACCTCCATCGGCTCGTATCATAAGGCACGAGCTCACGTGCCTTATGATACGTGCTCTCGTACCTTATGTTACGCGGCTTCGTGACTTATGTTACGAGCCAGCCGCAGCCCCCTCTGTGTCGCTGCGGGTGCCTCCGGCTTGCGGTATGTCAATAATTGGCGCGACAATGCTATGAAACTTCGTGCGGGAAATGATGGATTGGCCGCCTTTTTGTAATTTTGCAGCCGCAAAGGATAACACCTATTTAATATATATCATGCCCAAGGAGAAAACGATAGCCCGGTGGTTGCCCCTGGTGGGGTTGACCTTCGCCGTCTTTGTGTTCAATACATCAGAGTTTATGCCCATAGGTCTGCTCAGCGACATTGCCGCCGACCTGCACATCAGCGAGGTGCGGGCAGGACTGCTGGTGTCGGTCTATGCGTGGGTGGTGGCGCTCATGTCGCTGCCCCTCATGGTGATGGTGTCTACGGTGGAGCTCAAGCGGCTGCTGCTCGCCATCATCGCCCTCTTTGTGGTGAGCCATGTGGCATCGGCGCTTGCCGAGGGCTATTACACGCTGATGCTCTCGCGCATTGGCGTGGCGTGTGCCCATTCGATATTCTGGTCGATAGCCCCTCCGCTGGCTGTGCGCACGGTGCCCGACGGCCGAAGCGCACTGGGGCTGAGCACGATGGCCACGGGCTCGTCGGTGGCTATGGTTGTGGGTCTGCCCATAGGCCGCGTGGTGGGACTGTACGTGGGCTGGCGCATGACGTTTCTGAGTATCGCTGTCATCTCGGCTCTGATATTCGCCTTCATCGCCGCCGTATTTCCCCGGTTGCAGAGCCGCGGCAAGTTATCGTTTGCCAAGATTCCGGCGTTGCTCCACAACCGCGTGCTGCTGGGCCTCTTTGTGCTGGCGCTGCTCTTTGCCACCACTCACTATACGGGCTACAGCTACATCGAACCCTTCCTGGGTCAGGTGGCAGGCCTGTCGCCCGATGTGGTGACGATGGTGCTCATCGTCTTTGGCGCCTCGGGCATGCTGGGCAGCATTGCCTTCTCCAAGTATTATATGTCGGGCAGACGGAGGTTCATGTTTGTGGTCACGCTGGGTCCGGCGCTGTGTCTGCTGTTGATGCAGGCGGCTGCCATGGATATCATTGCCATCTTCGCCGTGTGCATCGTGTGGGGCGCCATGGCCACGGCGTTCAATATAGCCTGCCAGGACAACACCATCCGCTTTGCGCCAAAGGAGGCGACGTCGATTGCCATGTCTATCTTCTCGGGTATCTTCAATCTGGGCATCGGCTGTGGCGCCTATCTTGGAGGCGTGGTCGTAGACCATACCTCGCTCTGCGGCATAGGGTATGCCGGTGCGCTGATAGGACTCGTAGCCACGCTCTATCTGGTGCTGCGGTTCTTCCCGAATATGCGGCGTCGGGAGGCGGCACTGCAGTAATGGCGCTGCAGATGGCTGGGTTGAGGCTGCAGCGGGCTGGGTTGAGGCTGCTGAGCCTATACCCAGTCTCCGGGGACAGCCCCGTCAGGGCCGAGAGGATGATCAGGCGGGCAGAGTGGGTCGCAGCGGATTTATAGTTTGTAAGCAAAACCATAGAAACGGTAATAAAACCATAGAAAATCACTGATAAAAGTAACAAAAACGAAGAAAAACACGCAAATAACTTATATTTTTGATATTTAGTTGCAGATTATTGGCAAGGAGGGCAGTTGTAGCCGCATCTTTTCCTATATTTGTGACGAGAAATGTGGTTGGAGAATCTGTCTAAAGCAAAGTACGCTACGCCTTAGTAATTGCTGCGTTTGCGCAAGCGGATAAGAACACCGCAAATTGTTTTACTAATCAACAAAACAACGCTTATGAGAAAAAGCTACTTTATCACCGCTCTGGCGGTGTGCCTCGCCTTGGTAACGGCGCAGGCACAGGAGGCTGTTGTCAAACGCACCACAGCACGCAAGGCTGCCAAGATGGCGCCATCGGAGAGATTTGTCCGTGTGGCCAAGGCTCGGGGAGGCGAGGGGACGGTCGTGCAGAAGGCTGCGACCCTGCCGATTACGCCCGACTGGGAGTGCAAGTTTGACAAGGAGGCTGATTTCAGCCAGTTTACCGTCATCGACAGCAACAATGACCGTTTTTCGTCGAGTTATTTTGACTGGGGCACATGGAACTATCTCTTCAAGACAGGTGAAGGCCCCTATGGCCCTGATTACCCTGACCACTGTGCGGGCTACACCAGTGACGAAGACCACGATGCCGACGACTGGCTCATCACGCCGGCGCTGGCACTGAAGGCAGGCAATACTTACAAGGTGACATACAAGGTGCGCGCGCACCGCTCGGCGATGCCTGAGCGCTTGGAGGTGAAGTATGGCACCGCCGCCACGGCTGCTGGTATGACCCAGACGCTGATGGCAAGAACCGACATCGCCAATGCCGAGTATGTAGAGTACAGCCAGGAGCTTACCCCCGTGGCCGACGGCACCTATTATATAGGTTTCCACGCTGTGAGCGATGCCGACAACATGATACTCTATCTCGACGACATCTCGGTGAAGAAGTCGGCGGGTACTTTCAAAGGCTGGGAGTGCAACTTTGACAAGGAGGCAGATTTCAACCAGTTTACCGTCGTCGACAGCAATGGCGACCGCGCACAATCAAGTTATCTCGACTGGGGAGTGTGGAACTACCTCTTCAAGAGTGGCGACAGTCCTTACGGACCCGATTTCCCCGACCACTGTGCGGGCTACGGCTGTGATGAAGACCACGATGCCGACGACTGGCTCATCACTCCCGTGCTCAAGTTGACCGGTGGCGATACGTATACAGTTAAATATAAAGTGCGCGCGCACCGCTCGACGATGCCTGAGCGCTTAGAGGTGAAATACGGCACCGCCGCCACGGCTGCGGGCATGACCCAGACACTCATGGCAAGGACCGACATCAGCAATACCGAATATCAGGAATACACGCAGACGCTGACCCCGGCTGCCGACGGCGACTACTATATCGGTTTCCATGCCGTGAGCGATGCCGACAACATGATACTCTACCTCGACGACATCTCGGTGAAGAAGCAGGGCGCGCTGCCTCCTGCCGCTGTGACCGAGGCGGTGCTCACTCCCGATGCTACGGGCGCAGTCAAGGCAACCCTGAGTTTCAAGGCTCCCGACAAGGCCACCGACGGCAGTGCGCTGACCAAGCTCAGCGGCGTGAAGGTGATGGAGGCCGACGCCGAACTGGCAGATATCACCAGTGTGCAGGTGGGCAAGACCGCTACCTACACCATCGAGAATGCGGGCACCAAGCCTGCCAACCACACCTATACGCTGATACCCTACAACGCCGACGGCAATGGCGAGAAGACTGTGGTGAGCGGCTGGATAGGTCTCGACGGCCCCACGGCTCCTGCCGGAGTTACCGCCGAACCGGTGGGCAAGAACCTCAAGGTGGCATGGGAAGCCTCCAAGGCTGAGCACGGCGGAGTGTTCTTCGCCGACAAGGTGAAATACAACCTCTATGAGATGAAGGATGCCGCCACGGCAAGTCGCATGATAGCCACGACAACGGGTGCTACCGAGGTGCCTGTGGCTGTCGACGTCAACAGCGGCGACCAGCAGTTGCTGCAGCTCGCTGTGTCGGCAAGCAACGCCACCGGCGTGAGCGGCTATAGCTTCGCGGCGCCTCTTGTGGTGGGCGCTCCCTACACGCTGCCCCTCAAGGAGACTTTTGCCAAGGCGGGCAATGCCTATGGCTTCTGGGCTGCCGAAGGAGAAGGCTGGGGATATCAGAACCAGTATGCCGGGGTGTCTTACTCTACCGACGAAGACGCCAACGGTGACGGCGGCTGTGCCGACATTAAGACTTATTATGAGGATGTCATCGCTCTGGTGTCGGGAAAGATAACTCTGGGCACGGCAGAGAAACCGATGTTCATGTATAGTCAGAAGACCGACTCGAAGGAGGGTAGTGTGCGTCCGCTGGTCATCAAGGCCGACGGCACCAGAGAGTATCTCGCCACCGAGAGCCTTAATGGCTATGCCGATGCAGGCAAATGGGTGTCGCGCTCTTATGACCTGAGTGCCTACAAGGGTCAGAAGTGGATACGCGTGGGTGTGGCTTTCGACCAGTCGAAGCGCTGTTACAGGAAACAGCATCTGTATATCGACAACTTCGTGGTGGCCGACGAGACACCGACGAGCATCACCGTAAGCGTGTCGGCTCCTGCCAAGATGCGCAAGGGCAAAGCGGGCACGGTCAAGGTGGCTGTGACCAATTACGGCAATGCCATAGGAGCTTATACGCTGACTCTCACCGCGGGCGACACCGAGGTGAAGACCGTCGGGGGCGAGTCGCTGGCGCTGATGCAGACTGCCACGTATGACATCGCCTATACGCCGAGTGTGCTCGTCAAGGGCAACGCCGTCACGCTGACCGCTACGCTCAAGGCGGGTGAGGGCAAGGATGCCGTCACCGCAGATGGTAGCGTGGAACTGACGGCAGTCGATGCGCATCAGCCTGCTCCGACCGGGCTCAAGGCTCTGGTGGACGCACAGGGCAAGGTGTCGCTGTCGTGGACTGCCGTGGCTAAGGTAGACCGCATGACCGATGACTTTGAGGACTACAACTCATGGGGCGTAGACAACGCCGGCGACTGGAGTTTCCATGACGGCGACAAGGGAGTCACCTATGGTTACTTCGACGACCAAGGTCTTTACTATGACAATGAAAAGACGCCGTTTGCCTATATCGTATGGATGCCTGCCAACTATGGCGGCGAGGACATTACGGTGGCAAATCCCACGGCAAAGCCTTATAGCGGAAACAACGCTATGGCCTCGGTGTACAGCTATAATCGCAAGGCGACGGGCGAGCTTACTCCGCTGGCAGCAGACAACTGGATGATTAGTCCGGAGCTCACGGGTAAGGCTCAGACCGTCATGTTCAGAGTCAACAACATCAGTGCCTCCAACCCGGAGACCTACCAGGTGCTCTATAGTACGACTACAGCGGCGCACGACCAGTTCCAGCTCGTGGCAGAGAAGACTGTAAGCAACAGCAAGTGGGACGAGGTGAGCTTCGAGCTGCCTGAGGGTGCGCGCTACTTCGCCATCCGTCACAATACCAAGCTCGAGGTGAGCCCATCGGGCATCGGCTATTCGTCGGCGCCTTACCTCTTCCTGGTCGACGATGCTACCTTCGCCTCCAAGGGCTGCACGTTTGTGGAGTATGTCATCTACCGCGACGGCAAGCCACTGGCTACGGCTGCCACCACGGCAAGTGAGGACCGTGAGGCTCAGTGCGATGGTGCCGACCATGTCTACCAGGTTACGGCACGTTATGGCGACGGTTCCGAGTCGGCTCCCGTTGAGGCTGTGGTCTCAATGCCTACCGGTATCGATATCATCGAAACCACGGTCGATGCACCCCAGGGCGTCTATTCGCTCGACGGCGTCAAGCAAGATGCCAACGCCCGTCTCCAGCGTGGCGTCTACATCAAGAATGGTAAGAAAGTGGTAGTAAGATAAGCCGTCCGAAGGCTGTTCATCTCAAGCAACTCTGGACTGGAGGTCACCAAAGGTAAAGGAGTTGCGTCAACAAACCCAGGATAGAGGCATGCAGCGCCTCTGTCCTGGGTTTGTCGTTAGGAGGAGTGTATGGGGAATATCTTAGGGCAGGCGATGCGTTGCCCCAGTCATGGTGCGAGCATGATGCGGTCGTAGTCGCGCTCGCCGCGGATGATGCGCTTGCGGCTGTTGTCATAGTCGTTGTGCAGTATGTCGTATTGGGGATAGTACCAGGGGCTGTGTATGCCGGCGAGGTGTAGCAGTAGCTGCGCTATCGTGTCGGTCATTCCCCGTCTGTTGCGGCACGAGCGTATCTGCTCCCACTGCTGCTTGCGGCTGGATCGATAGGACGGCGACGCCCATATCCAGAAGGGGATGTCAAACTGCTGTCTGATGTCGTTGCGGTCCCATGTAAGGTTGCGTCCCCATTCTGTAGAGTTGTCGAAGATGCGCTCACCGTGGTCGGCGGCGAATATGGCGATGGCGTCTTCATCTTCGTAGAGCTTCAGGATGGAGTCGACGACCAGGTCGTTGTAGACGATGGCGTTGTCGTAGTGGGCAAGTATCTCGCGCTGTTGCTCCGTGAGGTCGTCGCGGTCGTAGTCTTTGGCGTCGAAGACGCCGAAGTTGGCGGGATAACGCTTCTTGAAGTCGGCGTGAAGTCCTAAGAAGTGGAAGATGTCCAGTGTGTAGGGATGTCTCGTCAGGCATCGCTTGTAGTCATCGGTTAGCGCCATGTCGTAGTCGTGGGTAGACTCGTTGCGCGTGTCAAACAGGCGTCGGCTGATGGGAGGATTGTTGAAGAAGGCGTCTTCGATGAAGTCGCTGAATCCGCTGCGCTTCACCATATACTGGTTGCTGAAGAACGAGGTGTGGTAGCCGGCCATCCTGAACAGCAGCGGGAAGGGTGGGGCTGATGCCCATGTCCCCGGTTGGCCTGCACATTGGGTGGACAGCATCTCCTTGAGCGACTCGCAGGTGGTATTCCAAGCACTTGTCATGTCGCCAAACACGATGAGCTCGCCGGCGTTCGTCCGTGCCGTCTGCCGGGGCGTGGTGGGCTTGTCGTAGCCGTAGAGTTGGCTGTGGTGGCGGTTGTAGCTTTCGCCGATAATCAGGATGATATGTGGGGAGAGGTGGGTGGCCGAGTCTATCCGCGCCTTGTTCAGACTCTCTTCAAAGAGTCTTATCTCGTCGCGCAGCCGGTGGGTCTCGCTGACGGCAAACGCCATGCGGTATATGGGCAGATAGTAATTGGTCTTCTGCCTGAAGTCTTTCCGCTGCTGCGTTTCCAGTTCGCTATACTGGCAGATGATGCGGCAATACATATACTCCTTGTTCTCCAGACTGGATATGAACCCGATGGCAAACATGACGATAATGGTTGTCTGTGCGGCGTAAGTCATGTGCCGGTTGCGCCATATCCCTGTGCGCATGGCTTTGCCCATGATGGTCTGCTCTCGGGCAAGCAGCGCCATGCCCGCCATCATCTGGATGATGACCAGCCCTAATGGCGACCACAGCATTGCCGCGTCGAGATACGACGACAGCGCTTCGCCAGCCTCTCTGGTATTGCTTTGCAGTGCCAGCTGCAGCAGCATCGGGGTGATGGGCATGCCCAGTCTTACGTAGCACGCCATGTCTACAGCAGACAGCAGGTAGAAGAATGTGGCTGTGGCGAGGCGCAGGCAGTGTCTGTATCTTTCGGGCATCAGTCGCAGCAGGGCGCAGAAGAGGTAAAGGTCGGAAAACAGTTCGAAACTCATCCAGAAGCGGCTGCCGTTCCACGGCTCGCAGATGATACCTGTCAGTCCCAGCAGGTACATCAGCAGAAAATAGAGCTGGTTGCCTCCGGTCAGCGGCTTGCTCAGGATATGGATGATGCGTGATAACATAAAACTCATAATACTTATGGCGGCAAAGGTAAAGATAATTCGCCATATAGACAATCATTTGCGATGGATATTTGACTTTTTCGGTCATCGGGATTCAATCGGATTTCAATTTGTGTTGGTCTTGGCTTTGGGCAGATTGCTTCCGGGTGTGTTCTGGATATGGCGTACTATGTCCAAGTGCGGGCGGGGGGCAAGATGCCAAAAGAAATGGTGGTACGAGTTGGAAAGAATTTACAAGACAACTTATTCCTGTTTGATGGCAGATTGGCGTTACTTCCCCAAGATGGTCATTTCTTTCGTTTCCAAGTTTGAATTGCTGGTAGCAGAACTTGCAATTACGGTTTCATGCCTCCAAATATCTAATGCGCGCCGCAAATTCCCCAAAAATACGCATCCTGCCAACATGTCAGCGAAATACTCCAACGAAAAACGCCAACGAAAATTCCCACAAAGGTGGCCCCATTCCAACCTTATCCATGTGGAAGAAGCAGGAGGCATCTGTCAATCGGGCTGGAAATCGTCATGATGTGAAAGGAGTCTTCATGGGTATAATATATAATAATGTATATAGTCCCCAGGGTCATCATTTTGGTTGATATAAATCAATAGGTGAAAAATATTTTCAACTTTTTTGTTGAAATGTTTGGTTTGTGTTGAAAAAAGCTATACCTTTGCATCCGCTTTCGAGAATGAAACACTTCTCCTGAGCGCTGAAGAAAGAGTTCTTTGAAAGATTTAAGATAAACAGAAGAGT
>NZ_NPJK01000047.1:0-877 GCF_002251285.1 Prevotella sp. P5-64 | reverse complement strand
ACAATGATGTCGAAGATTTCGGGTATGAAGGTTTCAACAAGGTTATTGAAACCTTTGAGAACCACAACGATACCATCATCAACTATTTTGAGGAAAGGCTTACCAATGCATCGGCAGAATCGTTCAACCCAAATCGGTCATTAGGATTTCTCTGTGTCGTACGGCAAAGAGAAATCCTTTAATTTTTCCCATATAGATAAGAATGATTGTCGTGTTTTTAGTGATCTAGCCAAATATAGGATGTGCTTGTCTTTTGTTTTTCCCAGATAGGCTGGCGTCGATATCAACTCGTATCGGATAGTCTTCAGAAATTTCTTCTTGTTGGAATTGATCAGCGCATGTCTGAACAACGACATAAAGTTATATGCCATAACAATGAAATTCCCACATGCCTCTGTTGCCCAGAAGTTATTTGTGACAAAGTCATCGATGGAGAAATCATTCTTCAATTCTTTTATCCTATTCTCAGAATCCGCTCTTCCGCGATATGAGTCATATACAATCTTGGCCGGCAGGTCAAGGTCTGTTACAAAGCAGCTGTATCGGTATTTTCCGAAATCCTGCTCATCCTCAAAAAGCTCCAGTTGCTTGATTTGCTTTCCTGCAGCTTTGGGGCGCTTGTCTATTTCTTGCCTGACCATCACAATGCGTCTAGGCTTCTCCCAACCGTTTGCCTGATAGATGGTTTCGGATATTTCCAATCCGTCTGTTAGCTCTATCCATTTGCGTTCATGGGTGAGACTGTACTTTATACGATTGTTGAAACGGCAGGCAATGATATAGTGTAACCCTTTCATTTCCAGATAGTCAAGTATTTCCTTCGCAAAGAAACCGCTATCCATGCGGACCAGCCCGACACGTTTGCCCTCAAGTTTTG
>NZ_NPJK01000046.1:0-61744 GCF_002251285.1 Prevotella sp. P5-64 | reverse complement strand
CAAAACTTGAGGGCAAACGTGTCGGGCTGGTCCGCATGGATAGCGGTTTCTTTGCGAAGGAAATACTTGACTATCTGGAAATGAAAGGGTTACACTATATCATTGCCTGCCGTTTCAACAATCGTATAAAGTACAGTCTCACCCATGAACGCAAATGGATAGAGCTAACAGACGGATTGGAAATATCCGAAACCATCTATCAGGCAAACGGTTGGGAGAAGCCTAGACGCATTGTGATGGTCAGGCAAGAAATAGACAAGCGCCCCAAAGCTGCAGGAAAGCAAATCAAGCAACTGGAGCTTTTTGAGGATGAGCAGGATTTCGGAAAATACCGATACAGCTGCTTTGTAACAGACCTTGACCTGCCGGCCAAGATTGTATATGACTCATATCGCGGAAGAGCGGATTCTGAGAATAGGATAAAAGAATTGAAGAATGATTTCTCCATCGATGACTTTGTCACAAATAACTTCTGGGCAACAGAGGCATGTGGGAATTTCATTGTTATGGCATATAACTTTATGTCGTTGTTCAGACATGCGCTGATCAATTCCAACAAGAAGAAATTTCTGAAGACTATCCGATACGAGTTGATATCGACGCCAGCCTATCTGGGAAAAACAAAAGACAAGCACATCCTATATTTGGCTAGATCACTAAAAACACGACAATCATTCTTATCTATATGGGAAAAATTAAAGGATTTCTCTTTGCCGTACGACACAGAGAAATCCTAATGACCGATTTGGGTTTAATTATATCTACAGGGCAAAGATAGATGCTTGCTTAATGAGTATATACGTAGATGACAAGACAGGTGATGGCGACAGCTATCACGCATAAGACTCTAAACAGAATTTTAGCTAACTTCTTGCGGCGCTGAGCAGCACTCAAGTTCTTTCTTTTATAGATCTCGGCTTCATCCAAATGCTCGTGATGATGGATATGATGTCTATTGTTATTCGTAGTCATGTATAAAGTTTTTATGTGTTATTGGTAGTTTTGTCTAAGTCTAAATGTATTAGATTACAAAAGTAGATAATATAATTGATTTAGCAAACAAATCAAAGGCAAAAGTGATTGTTTTGCTATTTTTTAACAATACTAATTCCCGCATTGAGGCCATAAGTGTAACCGTAACCCACAATTATCCAGAGGTCAAATACTAAATGACTTCAAACTACAAAACAGATATTTCAAGTTTGGAATTATCAGAATCATAGTTCGCATTAGCCATTTCATGCCTCGCAATTTGCCCCAGATAGACTACCTGTCACATGTCGACATGAAACGACTGGTATGGCACGGTGCCAGACTAAATGAACCAACCGGGCGTGAGCCTCGACACAAGGAACAACGAGAGGAAGAATAGGGTAGTGGTGAAAGAAAACAAACAGGAGGAAAACAAACGATGCTTTCCTCCTGGTCGGGATGGTAGGAATGATGGCTTTAGAAACGGAAAGCCAGTTCTACATCTACCATATTATAATTATGTTTGGTCAGACTGCGGTCATTGACAAACGCATATTCTCCACTCAACTTGAGATTGCGGCAGAACTCATAGTCCAGGCCCACCTCATAGAATGTCTTCTGCTTGGAGGCATCGCCTGAGGGCTGATACATATCATAACGGGCTTTGGCGTGCATCTTCTTCTTGATGATTGGGGCAATAACCAGAGCATAGACACCTTGCGCCTTGTCACCGTTCTTGCTAAGCTCGAAGTCGGTAGCATTCTCCGGCTTCTGATAGCGTGTCTTGAAAGCCAAGCCTGTACTATGGGCATACTCAGAGCGGAATGTCCAGTCGTTGGTTACATATTCTGCAGAAAAGGCATATCTGCGTTGGGGCAGACTCAAAATCTCTGTGACTTTACCGTGGTCAGTATCAACTGTGCGTTTACGTGCATAAGAGCCAGTCCAACCAAAAGCACCGATTCTCATACCAGCAACAGGCATAACCCAAACTCCACCGATGATGTCTTTGCGCTGATCTACATCTTTAACGTTGATACCCTGTCCATTGAATACACCTACCTGGTAATGAAGCAGGTTGCGGCCGTTGGCATTGGGCAGGAAATCGCCCTGCAACTGGACACCGATATCGCGGCCGTTGCTGGCGTGGGCACCAGCACGGTCATTGAAACCTGCGATGGAGGAGGTAATCTGGCTGTAGCTCATGAACCCTTGATCTACTGGGTGCATGGGATTCTCAAAAGAGAATGGACGCTTGAACTGTCCTGCCTTTATCTTGAAGTAACCATATTTCTGCCACTCCGCAAAAAGGTCAACGACACGGGGAGAATTGCCAAGATCCGTGGTGTTGCCATTAAACTGAATTTGGGCTTTCCAATAAAAGTCATCAAGTATACGGCCATCGAGGCTTACACGTGCCAATCTCAAGTTGAAAGAGTTGGACTTGTCATTAACTTTGCTGCTACTTTGGTATTGTACGATGCCATAACCCGATAGCTTTACATTGTTAATCCAAGAAGCAGGTTTGTTCTGCGCATAGCTGGCAAAGGCGGTCATCAAAGCCATAGCCAGCATTATTGATTTCTTCATTTTATATTAAGTATTTTAGTTATTATTCTCAGAAGTGCGCTTGACCAGCAGAACAACATTCTCCACATGAGGCGTATGAGGAAACATGTCTACAGGCTGAACTTTGGCCACTTTGTATTCGGCATCCATCAACGCCAAGTCCCTTGCCTGCGTTGCAGGGTTACAGCTCACATATACAATGCGTTCGGGCGACGCGTTAAGGATCACATTTACCACATCAGGATGCATTCCTGCGCGTGGGGGGTCGGTGATAATCACATCTGGACGTCCATGCTCCTTGACGAAGTCATCGGTAAGGATGTCCTTCATGTCACCGGCATAGAACAATGTATTGTCGATATTGTTGATTTTGCTATTGACCTTTGCATCGGCAATCGCCTCGGGAACATACTCGATGCCGACCACCTTGCGGGCACGTCTGGCTACGAAGTTGGCAATGGTTCCCGTTCCCGTGTACAAGTCGTAAACGAGCTCGTTACCAGACAATTGGGCAAAGTCACGGGCTACACAGTAGAGGTGATAAGCCTGATCGGTATTGGTCTGATAGAAACTCTTGGGGCCTACCTTGAACTTGAGGTCTTCCATGGCTTCATAAATGAAGTCCTTTCCCTTGAACAGCGTCAGTTCCAAATCGTTGAACGTATCGTTGCCTTTCTGGTTGTCTACATAGAATATGGATGTAAGTTGAGGGAACTTGTCTGCAATATGATTGAGCAGTAAGAGGGCTTTCTGCTCGTCGCCCTCCTCATCGTAATGGAACTGCAGAATAAGCATCCATTCGCCGGTATTGGAGTTGCGGAAAACCATGTCGCGCAGCAATCCTACCTGATTACGTATATCATAATAGGTATAACCATGGGCAAGCGTGAAATCGCGTATCTCATTGCGTATCTGATTGTGCAAGTCATCCATCAGATGACACTTGGAGATGGGATAAATCTTATCAAAAGCGCCAGTAATATGAAATCCAATTGCCGGTTCGCTCAAGTTGCTTGGGCCATCTTCGGTCCTTGGAGGCAATGCAGCTACCTCCTCTTTGGTGTACCAACGCTTGTTAGCGCAGCCAAATTCAAGTTTATTGCGATATTCGCAGGTTTTTTCTGAACCCAGAATGGTCATAAACTCGGGCAATTCAACTTTCCCGATACGCGAGAGTTGGTCATAGACCTGCTGTTGCTTGGCTTTTAGCTGCTCCGAATACAAAAGATTCTGCCACTTACAACCTCCGCAAATGCCGAAATGGTCGCACATGGGCTGGGTGCGCAATGCACTGTATTCAATAAATCTGACAGCCTCGGCTTCGCAATATTTGTGTTTCTTCTTTTTTACCTGCAAATCAACAATGTCGCCAGGTACTACAAAGGGTACGAATACGGCCATCTCATTGACATGGGCAACACACTTGCCTTCGGCTGCCACAGCTTCGATGGTCACGTTTTCCAATATGGGTAAGGGGTTACGCTTACGGGTCATAATTCTTTTTAAGGGCAAAGTTACAAATAAATTAGGTATTTGTAAATAATTTTTGCAGAAAATATGCTGCCCAAACCAAAAAACATAAAATGTAAACTCCACATGTCAATTTTTCAATAATTTACTTGGAGATATTCTAAAAATGAAGTAACTTTGCAATAATAGAAAAACTAAATAATTTTTGAATAAATTTGATAATATGAGTGAGAAAAGAGTCTATACTTTTGGCAATGGTAAAGCCGAAGGTAATGCAAAAATGAGAGAGGAACTCGGCGGCAAGGGCGCTAACCTTGCCGAGATGAACCTTATCGGAGTTCCAGTTCCTCCCGGTTTCACAATTACCACTGGTTGCTGTAATGAATATTACGAGGTGGGCCAGGAGAAAATCAAGGAAATTCTGAACGATGAAGTAACAGCTGCTGTCAAGCACATTGAAGAGCTGATGAACTCCAAATTTGGTGACGTCCAGAATCCTTTGTTGGTAAGTGTACGTTCTGGCGCCCGCGCATCTATGCCTGGTATGATGGACACCATCCTCAACCTGGGTCTTAATGACGAGGTAGCAGAAGGTTTGGTTCGCAAGACCAACAACCCTCATTTCGTATATGACTCATATCGTCGCTTCGTACAGATGTACGGTGACGTAGTTCTCGAGATGAAGCCCGTAAACAAGGAAGACATCGACCCATTCGAGGAAATTATTGAAAGCGTAAAGGCTGAACGTGGTATCAAGCTCGACAAGGACTTATCTGTAGAGGAACTGAAGAAGCTGGTTGAACTGTTCAAGACCGCTATCAAGGAACGTACTGGCAAAGATTTCCCCGATGATCCTATCGAGCAGCTTTGGGGTGCCATCTGCGCAGTATTCCGCAGCTGGATGAACGAGCGTGCTATCCTGTACCGCAAGATGGAAGGAATTCCAGACGAGTGGGGTACCGCTGTTAGCGTTATGGCCATGGTATTCGGTAATATGGGTGAAACCAGTGCTACTGGCGTTTGCTTCAGCCGCGATGCCGGAAACGGTGAGAATCTCTTCAATGGTGAGTATCTCGTAAACGCACAGGGCGAGGACGTTGTTGCAGGAATCCGTACTCCTCAGCAGATTACCAAGATTGGCTCTCAGCGCTGGGCTGAGCGTGCAGGTATCAGCGAAGAGGAGCGCGTCAGCAAATATCCTTCTATGGAAGAGGCTATGCCTGAGATTTACAACCAGCTGAATGAACTCCAGGATATGCTTGAGCACCACTATCGCGATATGCAGGATATGGAGTTCACTGTTCAGGAGGGCAAGCTGTGGTTCCTTCAAACCCGTAACGGCAAACGTACCGGTACCGCAATGGTTAAGATTGCCATCGACCTGCTGCATGAGGGTATGATTGACGAGAAGACAGCCATCATGCGCTGCGAGCCTCAGAAGCTGGACGAACTGCTTCACCCCGTATTCGACAAACTTGAGCTTCAGAAGGCTAAGGTTATCACCCAGGGCCTGCCCGCTTCTCCCGGTGCCGCATGTGGCCAGATTGTATTCCATGCTGACGATGCACAGAAGTGGCACGCCGACGGCCATCGCGTAATTATGGTTCGTATCGAGACAAGCCCAGAAGACTTGGCTGGTATGGCATCTGCCGAGGGTATTCTTACCGCTCGTGGAGGTATGACCTCTCATGCTGCCGTAGTTGCCCGTGGTATGGGTAAGTGCTGTGTATCTGGTGCAGGTAGCATCAATGTAGATTATAAGACAAGAACTGTAGAAATCGACGGAGTCGTTTACAAGGAGGGTGATTATATCTCTCTCAATGGTTCAACCGGTCAGGTTTATGCAGGCGAAGTTCCCACCAAGGCTGCTGAGCTCAGCGGAGACTTCAAGGAGCTGATGGACCTCTGCGACAAGTATACCAAGTTGCAGGTTCGCACCAACGCAGACACTCCTCATGACGCAGCCGTAGCCCGCACATTCGGTGCCAAGGGTATCGGTCTTACACGTACTGAGCACATGTTCTTCGAAGACAAGAAGATTGTTGCAATGCGTGAAATGATTTTGGCTGACAGTGCCGAGGGACGCAAGAACGCTCTTGACAAGCTGTTGCCTTATCAGAAAGCAGACTTCAAGGGTATCCTTGAGGCTATGGATGGTTGCCCCGTCAACATCCGTCTGCTTGACCCACCTCTCCACGAGTTCGTTCCCCACGATCGTGCTGGCCAGGAAGTTATGGCAAAACAAATGGGCGTGGATGTTTCTGCTATCAAGCGTCGCGTTGAGAGCCTCGCAGAAAACAATCCTATGCTTGGTCACCGTGGTTGCCGTCTGGGAATCACATTCCCAGAGATTACTGCCATGCAGACTCGTGCCATCCTCTCTGCCGCTTGCGAACTGAAAAAGGAAGGCAAGAATCCTATGCCAGAGATTATGGTACCTCTTATCGGTACACTCAACGAGTTTAAGCAGCAGAAGGGTGTTATCCTCAAAGCCGCTGCCGAAGTATTCGAGGAGTATGGCGAGAAGATTGACTTTGAAATCGGTACAATGATTGAGATACCTCGTGCCGCCCTAATAGCAGACCGCATTGCTGAGGAGGCTGAGTATTTCAGCTTCGGTACCAACGACCTTACTCAGATGACCTTCGGTTACAGCCGCGATGACATCGCCAGCTTCTTGCCCGTATATCTTGAGAAGAAGATTCTGAAGGTCGATCCTTTCCAGGTTCTCGACCAGGCTGGTGTTGGTCAGTTGGTTAAGATGGCTGTAGAAAAGGGTCGTGCCGTACGTCCAAACCTGCTTACCGGTATCTGCGGTGAGCACGGAGGCGAACCCAGTTCAGTTAAGTTCTGTGCCAAGATTGGCCTCAACTACGCCAGCTGTTCACCTTTCCGCGTGCCAATAGCCCGTCTTGCTGCCGCGCAGGCTGCTGTTGAGGAATAATTCATTATTCTTAATTATAAAAGAGGTGGAGATAATATTCTCCACCTCTTTATATTTAATACATTATTATATATATACATATAAGAGTGAAGATAATCAAGATTCTTTTATCCTTTATCTTTTGCGTTCTGCCATTGACAGAAGCATTAGGAGAAGGTTTCGTCACTATAGATTTTGGAACTTCTAAAAAGGAAGCAACTGAACACTTTATTACAATGTGGGGCCAACCCGACATTGTTAACGATGAAGCCATCGTCTTTCTGAATAAAGACTATCGTGGCTTCAGGTTCAACAAGATTATTATCGGTTTTGAAAACAAGAGCGATGACCATCATTTCAATCAGGCTCGCTTCTTCATTGCCCGCCACGCAAGACACCATGCTGTTGTACAGCGCGACTCTATAGCCAGAGTAATGGCCCATAAGTATGGTTACGGCATCAGCACCGATTACGAGGAAAATGGAAACAAATTCTATAAAGGCGGCGCATCTCCAGAGACTATCGGCTTTCTGTTTACTATTTATACGCAGCGTAGAGAAGGTCGCTGGATGACCGAACTTCGCTTCGGTGCCTTTCATAAAATAAAGAAATAAATCATAAATCTCATGTTAAAAAACGCACAGGCAACAGCTGAAAGCGTAAAATTTGTGAATAATGTCACCACAATGGCCACATTATAGTTAAAAGATGTTATAACAGAACAAAATTTGCGCAAAAATACTTGCATAAATATATGATAATTATTAAATTTGCAGTGTGTTTTTCATGGTATTAGATTATTAAGGTTTAGAAGGATTGGTTGTCGTGAGACAATCAATCTTTTTTTTGCCCATAACATTCGGGAGATTTTCCATATGCGTTACAAGAACAACCAGAGTAAGGATATCGGTCGGGAGGATAGATGGCGATAGCGTTAAATCTATCTAAAAAGAAACATCTTGTTATGTCAGCTCAAATTCTTTTCGTACATTTGCAATCCCAAATTTTTGATTATGGCAGATAATAATAATTCTACTCGCCGCAAAGCGTCTTCGACAACAATTGATACCTCGTATGGTCACTTGCAGCCCCAAGCCCTGGATGTGGAAAGGTTGGTATTGGGCGCCTTGATGATAGACAAAGATGCATTTTCAGTAGTTTCTGAGTTTTTAAAACCTCAGACGTTTTATGAACCACGCAACCAAAAAATATATCAAGCTATCCAAACGCTTAATGTGGATGAGCATCCTGTTGATATCTCTACAGTTATAGAAGAATTAAAACGCGAAGGCACTCTTGATGACATCGGAGGTCCCTCGTATGTACTCCAGTTAAGCCATGACGTGGCTTCGTCTGCTCATATTGAATACCATGCACATATCCTGGCGCAAAAGTTCTTGGCACGCCAACTTATTTCTTATGCAGGCAACATTGAGACCAAAGCCTTTGACGAGTCCATTGATGTCAACGAACTGATGCAGGAGGCAGAGGGAAGCCTGTTTGAGTTGTCGCAGAATAACATGAAGAAGGACTATGTACAGGTTGATCCGGTTATCAATAAGGCTATCGAAATGCTTCAGAAGGCCGCCGAAACCACAGGAGGTCTTACTGGAGTACCAACAGGCTATACCAAACTTGATGAGAAGACCAGTGGCTGGCAGAAATCAGACCTTGTCATCATAGCCGGACGTCCTGCAATGGGTAAAACTTCTTTCGCTCTGTCACTTGCCAAAAACATTGCTGTAGACTATAAATTCCCCATTGCTTTCTTCTCACTTGAAATGAGCAATGTCCAGCTTGTCAACCGCCTTATTTCCAACGTTTGCTCCATTTCGGGCAGCAAAATGCTTAACGGTCAATTGTCCCATGACGAGTGGGAGCGTCTTGACAAGGACATACGAAAACTCCAGGGTTCACCTATCTATATCGATGACACACCCGGATTGTCTATCTTTGAATTAAGAACCAAAGCTCGGCGATTGGTACGCGAAAAAGGGGTGAAGATTATAATGATTGACTACCTACAGTTGATGAACGCAAATGGTATGCGTTTCGGTAGCCGTCAAGAGGAGGTTGCCAAAATATCGCAGTCACTCAAGGGTCTGGCTAAAGAATTGGACATTCCCATTTTGGCTCTCTCTCAGCTCAACCGTACTGTAGAAGGTCGTGAAGGAGTCGAGGGAAAGCGTCCACAACTTAGCGACTTGCGTGAATCGGGAGCCATTGAGCAGGATGCGGATATGGTAATGTTTGTACATCGTCCTGAATATTATCATATCTTCCAGGATGACAAGGGACGCGACCTGCATGGAATGGCGCAGATTATCATTGCCAAACACCGTAAAGGAGCAACTGGTGATGTGCTTCTTACCTTCAAGGGCGAGTTTACACGCTTTCAAAACCCAGAAAACGAGAATGGTCCTGAACCTCAAGGTCCCAACGGGGAAATTATCGGCAGTCGCATGAATGACCCGTTGAGTGATGACACTTCGTTTCCACCGCCAGACATGCCATTCTAAGATATAAAACTTTAATTATGAAAGTATCAAAACTATTGTTGACGGCTGCCCTTTGTATAATCTGCGACATGGGTTATGCACAAAAGACCAATCCGCTGCGAGACAGTTTGAAGATTGCCGTCAACGAACTTGCATTCCATCCCGATTCGATAGACTTGCTGCTCAAGAAAGCTGCCTGGAATATCGAGTTGGGTGAGTGGAATTATGCCAAAGATGCTTATGATAAGGTGTTGGCGCTCCAACCCACCAATATCGCAGGCCTGTACTACCGGGCATATGTCAACGAGCAGTTGAGACGTTACAACTTTGCCCGTATGGACTATGAAAACCTACTTCTACTTGTACCCGGAAACTTTGAAGCGCAACTCGGCTTAGCCCTTCTCAATCAAAAGGACAAAAGATACACGCTGGCCCTTGACCAAATTAATCGCCTTGTTAGCCAATATCCCGACAGTGCACTTGCGTATGCTGCCCGAGGCGGTATGGAAATTGAGCGAGGAATGTATGATTTAGCATTAGACGATTACACGATGGCATTGAAGAAATCTCCGGGCAACACTGATTACCGTCTGAATCGTATAGATTTGTATATCCGCTTGGGTAAATTAGATGCTGCCAAAGCCGATCTTGATTGGATGGTAGTCCACGGTGTACCACGTGCAGCTCTGTTGGAACAGTACAAACGGCTAAAGCGTTAGCCTATAACGACATTCTTGATCAAATGCTTTCGGCCAATGCCTTCCACAAAGCATCAGATGGGGTAGGGGCTTCCACCTGTATTGTATCTTTAGATACCGGATGAACAAACTCAATACGCTTGGCCATGAGGGAAATGCTGCCATCAGGGTTAGATCGCGGAAAACCATATTTCAGGTCGCCCTTGATAGGGCAGCCCATATGGCTCAGCTGACATCTTATCTGGTGATGCCTTCCAGTCATAAGATGCACTTCAAGCAAGGTGTATCTGTCTGTTCTTGCCAGCACGGAATACCGCAAACAGGCATTCTTAGAGTTCTTTACTTCGTGATCATAGGCGTAGCTTTTATTTTGTTTCTCGTTACGCACTATCCAATTATTCAGTTCGGCTTCACTCTGTATTGGTGTGTTTTTCACTATTGCCCAATAGGTTTTGTGTACGTCTCCCTTGCGGAACATTTCATTGAGACGTGCAAGAGCCTTAGATGTTTTAGCAAAGACAACTAACCCACTTACAGGTCTATCTAAGCGATGCACCACACCGAGGAATACGTTCCCCGGTTTGTGGTACTTCACCTTAATATATTCTTTCACCGTCTCCGAGAGAGGGCGATCGCCGGTTTTATCTCCCTGAACGATCTCGCCACTCTGCTTGTTGACGATAATGATATGATTGTCTTCGTATACTACTTCCATTACATATTCATGCCGCCGTCAACCTGTATTACCTGGCCACTTACGTATGATGACATGTCTGAAGCGAGGAACAGACATACATTAGCAATGTCGTTGGTCTGTCCGCCACGACGCAGAGGAATCTTCTTCATCCAGTCTTTGCGGATATCCTCAGAAAGCTGAGCTGTCATAGGTGTCTCAATGAAACCTGGTGCTACTGCATTTGCACGAACGCCCTTAGGTCCAAGTTCCTGTGCAATTGACTTTGCCAATCCAATCATACCCGCCTTTGAGGCAGAGTAGTTACACTGGCCAGCATTACCATGAACTCCAACTACAGAAGACATGTTGATGATTGAACCACCACGCTGACGCAACATAATGGGGGCACAAGCATGGATGAAGTTGAATGCAGACTTTAGGTTTACATTGAGTACTGCATCCCACTGAGCTTCCGACATACGGAGCATCAGTCCATCCTTAGTGATACCAGCATTGTTGACCAATACGTCGATGCTGCCGAAATCAGCATGAATCTGCTTTACTACTTTTTCTGTCTCCTCGAAATCAGCGGCATTGCCAGCATATGCACGACATGTTACGCCCAGAGCTTCGATTTCCTTACGTGTTGCTTCGAGTCCAGCGGCCATATCGTCGTTGAGCACGAGGTCGGTAAATGCGATGTTTGCGCCTTCTGTGGCAAATTTCATTGCGACAGCTTTTCCGATGCCGCGTGCTGCTCCTGTGATAAGAGCAGTTTTACCTGTTAATAATCCCATGTTAATCTAATATTAAAGTAAATTTTATAATGTTCCTATAATCTATCGCTTATCCATGAATTCACGACTTTTACCCAAGGCTCCATATACCACCTTTGCCACCTGCGGCTTGCTTGTTTCCACGTTGAGACCGTGGCCTAATCGTCCGTATATGAAAGGCACTTCGAGTCCTTTGATACAATAGTGCGTGATGTCTGCGACCAGATCCACGTTGTCTATATCAAACTCTCCGTCAGCCTTACCATCAGAATAAACCTTACGGAAGAGCTCAATCTCGTATTCGTCAAAATTCTTTCTAACTTTTTCGACCATCCATATATTACGGAAGAATTCTGCACGCAGATTTCCATTGCGTACAACCGTTTCGCGTATCATGCTGAGATGTGTATATATAAGTTCGATGATTTTTTCCTGTGGGGGAATCTTCTTGTTTGCCACTTCATCAAGTTTTTCAGACAAACGCTCCAATTCAGACTCAATGACAGCAGAAAAGATTTCCTCTTTACGATTAAAGTATGTATAGAGGGTTCGGCGACCTTTGCCTGAAGCGACTGCAATGTCGTTCATAGTGGTGTTAGCTATACCTTTCTTGGCAAACAGCTGACGAGCTACGTCTACCAGCATCTGTCTTGTCTTGGATATGGACATAATCTATAACAATCTAAAGGCGTACAAAATTGCACATGCCAATTTTATTGTGCAAAAGTAGGGACTTTTAGGGAATAATACAAACAATTCGCTCCCAATTTTTAGAGAAGTATTAAAAAACTTTAATTCCACGACAGCTATAGTCACAATACCAAGTTAGGAAATTAATTCGAGATGGGCCATATTGATTAATCGAAAAATTCCAGGGGCGTTGATAACATGGAATGATAAATTGACATCAAGTGAAACTAACACGACTAAAAGTTTAACCACTAAAAAAGACTACACATTAATAATTACTACGCCCAAAGCAACAAAAATCAGAACTGAAGCGAAACAAACAGAATGTATTAAATGAAAGCACTGTTATTTTCTACCATTCCGCAGTATTCGAGAAAAGAATAGGACATGCAGTCATAATATTTATTTAACATAATGGCGATTATATTATTTTTCTATCTATTCACATTTGGGTTTATATTTGGTATTTGTGACAAATTTATGAAGATAAAGTGAAGTGCGTGCTTTAATTTATTTTTTTCATGACTTTCCTTTTTCTTTTCAGCATTTTATTTTTTCTTTTCAGCATTTTATTACTATATTTGCAACTGATTAAACAAGATATAGAATATAGACAACAAGATATAGAAATATAGACAATGACTTATATTGAAACAGGCGACGAACAGACCCACCGGCTGAGTTTCTATCTCGCCATGGAAGAATATATAGCACGCCATTTGTTACATCAAGACGATTGCTTCTTCATGTGGCAAGTGGAGCCCTCCGTAATATTCGGACGCAATCAGGTTCCTCAGAACGAGGTAAATATAGAATACTGTATCGAGCATGGCATACAAACTTACCGCCGCAAGAGCGGAGGTGGATGTGTCTATGCTGACCAAAGCAACGTGATGCTCTCCTATATAACTCCTGACGCCAATGTGACCGATACGTTCAGCAGATATATGCGAATGGTAGCCGACACTCTGCAGGAAATAGGTATCGACGCTCATCCCAACGACCACAACGACATCATGATTGGCGACCGCAAGGTGTCGGGCAATGCCATCTACCGGCTGCCAGGCAGCATCATCGCCCATGGCACTCTGCTCTACGATACAGATATGGAACATATGATGCACGCCATTACCCCCTCACGGCAGAAGCTCGACCGTCATGGAGTAGAGAGTGTACGTCAACGCATCTGCCTGCTTAAAGACTATACTCCACTCCCCTTTGCAGATATACGCGCAAAGATACGCCAGCACCTCTGCCAAACGACCTATACGCTGACAGAGCATGACCGCGAAAAGGTGAGAGAGATAGAGCTCGAATACCTTGACCCTCAGTTTATCGGAATTGCAGACTAATAACATTAACAGACAAGATATGGAAAACAAGAAAACGTGTCTCTATGACAAACATGTAGCGCTGGGCGCACTCATCTCTCCCTTCGGCGGTTTTGACATGCCGATACAGTACAGCTCCATCATCGATGAGCATCAGGCAGTAAGACAACACTGCGGTGTATTCGATGTGTCACACATGGGCGAAGTACGCGTAAGCGGTCCAGACGCCGAAAAATATGTAAACCACATATTCACCAACGACATCAAGGACGCCCCACAGGGCAAAATATACTATGGCATGATGTGCTACCCCAACGGTGGCACCGTAGATGACCTGCTCGTCTACAAGATGGGACATCAAGACTATTTCATCGTCATCAATGCTGCCAACATTGACAAAGATGTGGAATGGATGAAAGGCCACGCCGAGGGATTTGACATCACGCTCGACCACTGCTCTGACCGTTATGGCCAGCTGGCCGTGCAAGGTCCTGAATCGCCACAGGTGATGCTCGACATTCTGGGCCTCGACTGCAATGACCTCGTTTTCTACACCGTCAAGACCATTACCCTGGCTGATGGAGAAGAGATTATCGTATCACGTACTGGATATACTGGCGAAGACGGATTTGAGATCTATGGAAGCCACGACTATATACGTCAGGCATGGGACAAACTGATTGAAAGTGGCCAGTGCAAACCTTGCGGACTGGGTTGTCGCGACACACTGCGCTTCGAGGTTGGACTGCCTCTCTACGGTGACGAGCTCAGTCAGGACATCTCTCCCGTCATGGCCGGCCTTTCCATGTTCTGCAAACTCGACAAAGAAGAATTCATTGGTCGCGAAGCCCTGGCACAACAGAAAGCCGAAGGAGTAAGTAAGCGTCTTCGCGGAATAGAACTCGAGGGACACGCCGTGCCCCGACATGGCTACAAGGTGCTCAAAGATGGTGTGGAAGTAGGCGAAGTGACTACAGGCTACCGACTGATTTCCGTTGATAAGAGTTGCGCCGTAGCTCTTGTCGACAGCAGCATCCAGATGGGTGACACCGTAGAAGTTCAGATACGCAAGAAAACCTTCCCTGGTAAGGTTGTCAAGAAGAAGTTCTACGAGAAGCACTACCACAAGGCATAACCACCCCACCCCAACAACACAAAAATCAATAATCACTATTAAAGAATAAAACTATGGCAACAGTAATGGAAGGACTCTATTATGCAGAGTCACACGAGTATGTAAAAGTAGAAGGCGAATTCGGCTACGTAGGCATCACAGACTATGCTCAGCACGAATTGGGCAACGTAGTATATGTAGATATGCCCGAAGTTGACGACGAAGTGACTGCCGGCGAAGAATTTGGTGCTGTAGAAAGCGTCAAAGCTGCTTCTGATTTGCTCTCCCCCGTCAGCGGAACTGTGGTAGAAGTTAACGAAGAGCTCGAAGACCAACCCGAGAAAATCAACGAAGATGCCTTCGGCAACTGGATTATAAAAGTAAAGCTCAGCGACCCATCGGAACTCGACAATCTTATGGACGCCAAGGCCTACGCTGAAATGACCAAATAAAAGGTTTAATCACACTGACACAACCATTCAAGTTATGGCATACAAATATTTTCCACAGACAGAGGAAGACATCCGCGAAATGCTGGCCAAGATAGGCGCGGGCTCGCTGGATGACCTCTATGCGGAAGTGCCCGACGAAATACGCTATAAAGGCGAATACCGACTGCCCGACGCAATGAGCGAGGTAGAAGTACGCCAGTTTATAGGCAAGTTGGCACAGAACAACAAGCAGCTTGTATGCTTTGCCGGAGCCGGAATCTATGACCACTACACCCCGTCGGCCATTCCTTCACTGATAGCACGCTCCGAGTTTCTTACAAGCTACACCCCCTACCAGGCCGAGATTTCACAAGGTACCCTCCACTACATCTTCGAATACCAATCGATGATGAGCGAACTCACCGGAATGGAAATCTCCAACGCATCAATGTATGACGGCACCACTGCTACAGCGGAAGCTGTACTCATGGCCAACGCTTCGAGCAAGAAGTCTAACCGTGTGCTCGTATCTGAGACACTCGACCCCAAAACTCGCAGTGTAGTGGACACCTATGCCCATTACCACGGAGTGGAACTGGTTACGATTCCCGCTCAAGACGGAGTGACCTCACACCAAGCCCTTGCTTCGCTCGTTGACGAAGCTCCCGTGGCAGGAGTTGTAGTACAGCAGCCCAACCGATATGGCATCATCGAAGACTTTACAGGTATGGCAGACCTCTGTCACGACCATAAAGCCCTCTTCATCATCAACAGTATTGCAGCCAACCTGACCCTCCTCAAGACCCCAGGAGAATGGGGCGCTGACATTGCTGTAGGCGACGGACAGTCACTCGGTATTCCAATGACCTACGGAGGCCCCTCGGTAGGCTACATGTGCTGTACAGAGAAGATGATGCGCAAGATGCCGGGACGCATCGTTGGCAAGACCACCGACCACGACGGACGACGCGCCTTCGTACTCACATTGCAGGCTCGCGAGCAACACATACGCCGTCAGAAAGCCACCAGCAACATTTGCAGCAACGAGTCACTCATGGCTCTCTTTGTGACCATTTACATGAGCTTGATGGGCAAGGAAGGTCTGAAAGAAGCTGCCCAACTCTCCTATGACGCAGCCCACTATCTCTACGACAATCTGCTCAAGAGCGATAGCTTCTCCCCCACTTTCGACCAGCCTTTCTTCAATGAGTTCTGCATCGATTACAAGGGAGATGTAGACCAACTCCTGAACAGACTCGAAGCAAATGGCATTTTGGGAGGTATCAAAATCGGTGACCATACCATCATGATGGCCGTAACGGAGAAACGCACCAAAGAAGAAGTTGACCTTTTAATTAGTTTGTGTCATGAACAGTAGATTATACGGAAACCTCATATTTGAGCTGTCACGCCCCGGCACCCGAGGCTACAGCCTGCCCCGCAACCACTTCGGCCATCATGCACTCCCTGACAGCCAGCGCCGTCAGCACGATGCAGAATTGCCCGAGTGTGACGAACTGACCGTTGTAAGACACTACACAAATCTTAGCGGCAACAACTTTGGCGTCAACAATGGTTTCTATCCTCTCGGCAGTTGTACGATGAAGTACAATCCATGCATCAATGAGGAAATAGCCAACCTCCCACAGTTTGCCAACCTCCATCCCGCCCAGTCTACAGATAGCTGCCAGGGAGCCCTCGAGGTAGAATACAACCTACAGCAGTCGCTTGCCGAACTTACCGGATTGGCTGACTTCACTCTGAATCCCTTTGCCGGTGCTCACGGAGAGCTCACCGGACTGATGATTATCAGCAACTATCACCAGCAACGTGGTGATACCAAGCGCAAGAAGGTAATCGTGCCCGACTCAGCCCATGGTACTAACCCTGCATCAGCAGCTGTATGCGGACTGGAGATTGTGGAAGTCAAGAGTACAGCCGAAGGCGTGGTTGACGTGGAAGACCTCAAGCCACTATTGGGAGATGACATCGCAGCTATGATGATGACCAATCCTAACACACTTGGTCTTTTTGAAACAAAGATACCTGAGATTGCGAAACTGGTACACGACTGCGGTGCACTGATGTACTACGATGGAGCCAACCTCAATCCCATGCTCGGTGCATGCCGCCCTGGAGATATGGGATTTGACGTTATGCACATCAATCTCCACAAGACATTCTCTACGCCCCATGGAGGCGGTGGTCCAGGAAGCGGCCCCGTTGGTGTGCGCAGCGGACTGGAGCAATATCTTCCCTCGCCCCACGTGGTTAAGCATGGCGACAAGTTCACTGTTACAAACGATAGCCACAACCATGTAGGAGCATGGCTTGGAAACTTCGGAGTGATTCTGCGCGCCTATACCTATATACTTACTTTGGGTCACGAGAATGTCAAGATGGTTGGTCCTTTGGCCACCCTCAATGCCAACTACATCAAGGAAAGTCTCAAAGACGTCTACGAGCTACCCATTGAGGGACTCTGCAAGCACGAATTCGTATTCGACGGACTCAAGGACAAATCTACCGATGTTACCACGATGGATGTGGCCAAGCGTCTGCTTGATTATGGCTACCACGCTCCCACTATCTACTTCCCACTCCTCTTCCATCAGGCTATGATGATTGAGCCCACAGAGAATGAGAGCAAACAGACTATCGACAGCTTCATCCACGTGATGCGACAGATTGCACAGGAAGCCAAGGAAAACCCAGATGTGGTGAAGACAGCTCCCCACAATGCGCCAATCTCTCGTGTTGACGACGTTCTGGCTGCCAAGCATCCTATACTCACCTATAAACAATTGGTCAATGACAAAGACTGATCTGATTATCATTGGAAGCGGCCCCGGAGGTTACCGGGCCGCCCAATATGCAGCACAGCACGGACTGGAAGTCATCATCTTTGAAGACCGTCAGGCCGGAGGAACGTGCCTTAACGAGGGATGTATACCCACCAAATGCCTGGTTCACGACTCCCTCAAAGGCACCCCATTTGAGCAGGCCATGCTACGAAAGGAGGAAGTTAGCGCACAGCTGCGTCAGGGAGTGGAGATACTCATGTCGCAGCCCCATGTCACAATGGTCAAGGCCCATGCCCGTATCACCGCCCCCGGCACTGTAGAGGCAGGAACAGAGACCTATAGCGCCGACAACATCATCATCGCTACTGGCAGCAGCGCCAAGATGCCACCCATCAGCGACATCGACAGACCAGAAGTGATGACATCTACCCAACTGCTACAACTAAAGTCGCTCCCCAAGCGCCTTGCCGTAGTAGGAGCAGGCGTGATAGGCATGGAGTTTGCCGCCATCTTTCATCGTATGGGTGTAGAGGTGGAAGTCTATGAATTCCTCAAGGAATGTCTGCCTATGATAGACAAGGACCTCGCTAAGCGCCTCCGCAAGAAGATGGAAAAAGACGGTATCAAATTCAACATGGGTTATAGTGTAGAGAGCATTGCATCTCTTCAAGCCGACGCCGTGTTAGTGGCAACTGGTCGCAAACCCAATCTTGATGAAGACGAATTGCAGGCATTGGGCATAGAGTATGACCGCAGAGGTATCGTCACCGACAACAATATGCAGACATCGGTAACAGGTATCTATGCCATCGGCGACGTCAACGGTAAGGCTTTGCTCGCCCACGCTGCCACATTCCAGGGGTTCCGTGCAGTTAACCACATACTTCAACGGGCAGACTCTATCCGTCTTGACATCATGCCATCCGCGGTATTTACAGACCCGGAAGTCGCTACCGTCGGACTTACTGATGATGCCTGCAAGAAGGAGGGTATTACATGCAAAGTGCACAAAGGGTTCTATCGCTCCAACGGTAAGGCTCTGGCAGATGAAGCAACCGAAGGTCTGGCCAAAATTGTAACAGATGACGAGGGCCGCATAATAGGTTGCCACATTCTGGGTGCCCATGCAGCCGATATGGTACAGGAGATAGCCGCCCTCATGAACCAGGATGTCACGCTTGCACAACTTGCTGATATTGTGCACATCCACCCCACTTTGGGCGAAATCATCCAGGACATCGCTATCAACAGTTGATTTAATCTGACACGAAAAAAGTCAGACAATAGTTTTGTAAAATGAGCGATATGTTGTAATTTTGCATGCACAAAACAGGGGTTGCACCGATTCGATCGGGATAGTCATCACATTTAAAACAATTACCGAGAAAGCTCCTCTTGTCAATGGCGGGCCATATAAACTCCCTCAAGGGAACTAAGTCGAAAGACCGATGGATTACAAAGGCGGAGGGCACTCAAATCTTATTTACTCGGACTTATCATCACATCATCGTGCAACCCCTTCTTTATTTTTTTACCCAATAATACGATTACAGCATGTTTAGTGGAATAGTAGAAGAGATGGCCACAGTCACAGCCATCGTCAGAGAACAAGAGAATATACATATCACCCTGAGATGCTCGTTCACCGCTGAGCTCAAGATAGACCAAAGCATAGCCCACAACGGCGTCTGCCTTACAGTAGTGGCTATCGATGGTGATTGTTATACGGTCACCGCGATGAAAGAGACGCTCGACCGTTCTAATTTAGGTATGCTTACCGTTGGCAGCCACGTTAACATAGAACGCTCGATGCTCATGAATGGCCGCCTCGATGGACATATCGTACAAGGACACGTGGACCAAACCGCACTATGCACTGCCGTGACCGATGCCGACGGCAGTACCTATTACGATTTTACCTACCATTACGACAGGGCTATGGCCCATCGTGGCTACTTTACAGTGGACAAAGGCTCAGTAACAGTCAATGGCGTATCACTTACTGTATGTCAGCCCACGGACAACAGTTTCCGCGTTGCCATCATCCCCTACACACGCGAGCACACCAATATTGGTGAAATCACAGTAGGCTCTACGGTCAACATAGAGTTTGATATTCTCGGAAAATACATCGCAAGATTGCAATCTCTCCAATAGATTGCAATCTTTTTATAATAGAATTTCTTCTGGCGTCTCTACCAAGCGTTGGGCACCATGCTCGATGAGGAAATCGCGAGAACGGAATCCCCACAGCACACTGATGCAAGGCATATTACAGTTGCGAGCGGTCTCAATATCCACATCACTGTCGCCAATATACACTGCACCATCCCTACTTGCCCCAAGTTGTCTTAGGGCCTCCTCTACCGTATCAGGAGCAGGTTTCTTACGAATATTCTCGCGTTCACCAATCGCCACCGCTACATATTCGCCAAAAAAATGACGGCATAGCTCTTGTGTGGCGGCATAAAACTTATTGCTCACCACAGCAATGTTCTTTCCACGTTTCTTGAGTTCTTTCAGCATAGGCATCACTCCCTCGTAGGGCGCCGTGGTGTCGAGATTGTGCTTGAGATAATGCTGACGAAAACAGGCATAGGCATCGTCAAAGAGCGGATTATCCGTCCCTTCGGGTATAGCCCGCTCCATAAGTTTCTTCACTCCGTTACCTACAAATCTTCTTACATCATCTTCGCTGTGTTCGGGCATGCCATAAGTACGAAGAGCATAATTGGTACTCGCTGCCAAGTCATGCAATGTATCGAGCAGCGTACCATCAAGGTCAAAAATATATGTCTGATATTCCATTGTATATCCTCCAAACATCGGCAAAGGTAACAATTATTCCCCACTCATCTATCCTGAGCAACTATAAAAAATGCTAATTATTGGCCTTATCCTTATCTTTATGGCAAACCACGGGAAACAGCTACTCTCACGGGCAAAAAATAAATCATTTTATTTTGTTCTCCAATGGCTTTTCGCTAACTTTGCATGAAACTAATTAGTATAAAGATGAAACCACTTACAAAAAGCAATAAGAAGTATATCGTCATGGCATTGACCTGCCTCGCGGTCATGTCGGGATTTGCATATTACTACTTCTTCTCGGCCTTCTCCGTTTCTTCCACAACAGAATATCTGTACATAGACCAGGACGATAACATCGACTCGGTATTCACCAAACTTACCCCGATAGCCTCGCGTCACGGTATGCAAGGATTGAGCACGCTTGTAAGACACAGCGATTACCCAGAAATCATTAAGACCGGACGCTACGAGATAACCACATCAATAGGGGCATTCCAGCTTTTTAGAAGACTCAAAGCAGGCATGCAATCTCCCGTGCACCTCACAGTCCCCTCGGTACGTACGGTGGAAGATTTGGCAGAAGAGCTCACAACCAAGCTCATGCTTGACAGTGCCACACTCCATGCGGCCCTTGTCAACCCAGATACCTGTAAGACTTACGGCTACACACCTGAGACTATCACATGTATGTTTGTACCAAATACATATGAGGTCTACTGGAACATATCTCTCTCCAAACTCCTCAAGCGCATGAAGAAGGAGAGTGATTCATTCTGGAATGAAGACCGTATGGCTAAGGCGCAGCGTCTGAAACTAACACCCATAGAGGTTATCACCCTTGCAAGTATAGTAGACGAAGAGACTGCCAACAATGCCGAGAAGCCCATGGTGGCTGGTATGTATTACAATCGCCTGATGATGCGCGATGGAGAATACCCAAATGGCATGCCGCTGCAGGCCGACCCTACTATCAAATTCGCGCTCAAGCAGTTTGCGTTGAAACGCATTTACCACAATATGCTACAAACGCAAAGTCCATACAACACATACGTCAACACAGGTCTGCCTCCAGGCCCCATCCGCATTCCTACCGTGGCAGGCATAGACGCAGTACTCAATATGGTACACCATAATTATATATATATGTGCGCGAAGGAAGACTTCAGTGGTACTCATAATTTTGCCAGCAACTATAAGGACCATCAGGCCAATGCTGCCAAGTATAGCAAAGCCCTCAATGCAAGAGGCATAAAGTAGAATTCACCTATTTATTAACAATCAATGTGGCCATCCCCTATCCGCATGTTGCATCAGTCTTTATGATTACTTCGTCCGATGGGAATGGCTACTAATACTCTAACTTCATTTAATACCCAATGAAACAGAAATCACTGTTGTTCTTAATCTTGATGGCTCTCGCCATCCAGTATGGTTGGGCTCAGAAGAAGCCCCTTACCCACGATGTGTATGATGCTTGGCAGAGCGTAAAATCTGCTTTTCTTTCCTCAAAAGGCAATGTAAGCCTATGGGAAGTTAATCCACAACAAGGCGACGGCACACTCTACATCCGCGACAACCGCAACGGTCGCCTCATCACACTCCCCAGAGGCTACAGAGCAAGAATCACCTCAAACGAGAAATATGTAGTGGCGCAGATTAAGCCATTGTTCTCGCAGACACGTGATGCTAAAATCAAGAAGAAGAAAGCAGCCGATATGCCCAAGGATTCTGTGGCTATCATAGACATCAATGATGGAAACATTAAGAAAATCGCCAACGTCAGCGGATATAGCATGGGACGAGTAGAGCAGCCTGTAGTTGCCATTGCTCTGACCTATAAGACTCCAGAGCCATCTATGATAGCCGAAAAGGAGAAAGCTAAAAAGAAAAAAAAGAACAAAAAGACAAAGGATGAGGCTCCCAAGGCCAAGGTGGACAAGGATGCTGCCAATGACATGTTGCTCTACACCTTTGCCACAGGCGACACCGTGCGTATGCGCTGTGTAGCTGGTTACGAAATCAATGCCCAAGGTTCACAGATGGCATACGTTGCCCGCGACAAGAAGAACCATAATATCATGAAACTCGCCAATCTGTCGAACCTGGATATTCGGAGCGTCTCGGCAGAAGCCACATTCATGTCATCGCCAAAATTCAACTGGACAGGCGACAGACTTATGTTTATGGCAGCCACAGATACCATACCCTCTGGTAGCCGCCACTGTTCACTCTATGAATACCGTCTTCAGGGAGGACTCCGTACGGTTGTAAGCAGTGATGATTCATCAAAACTCATTGATGGTTGGGGAATTACCGACAAGTCAAATCCATACTACACCCGTAACGGCAATCGCATTATGGTTGGCATTATGCCCTATGTAGCTCCAGACGACAAAACCAAGTATGACTTCGAGACCGCCGAGCCCAGCATTTGGCGCTATGATGCCGACCTGATTCCACCGATGTTCAAATTAGGAGAACTGAAGAACGGCACCTCGCAGGTAACATGCACCATTGACAACGAAGGCAACTTCATCCGTCTTGGGCAGTCTTACTACGACCGACTGCTATTCCCCGACCTCAGCGTTACAAATACGGCCCTTTCCGTGGACAATACAGGACGTATACTCGAGCAGCAATGGGATATTCAGACCAAGAAGCGCATCTCTGTCATAGATACCTATACAGGTAAGCGCACCCAGATTGCCGACTGCAAAACTGCGGGCGAAACCATTTCACCTGATGGCAAACACGCCGCATGGTTTGACTTGGAAAAGCATCACTGGATGCTTGCCAACACCTCTACTCATAAGATTGCCAACATTACAGCATCACTCAAGGTTCCATTCTACAACGAAGACACAGACACCCCCAGCGAAGCGGCTCCCTACGCCGGCGTTATATGGACTTCCGACAATCGTGGTATGATTCTCACCGACCGTTTCGACCTATGGTATATCCCTCTCGACGGCAACAAACCACTTAACCTCACTCAGGGCAACGGACGCAAGGATAGCATACAATACCGTTTCCGCAACCTTCAGCCTTCTACAGACAAGGTTGGCTTCGACGCCTGCCAGCCTATATATCTTTCGGTATACAACTACCGCACCAAGGAGAACGGCTTCGCAAAGACAGATTTGAATGCCAACCTGCAGCAACTCGAATATGGAAAGTATACTTATACCAGCCTGTGCAAGGCCGATTCTGCCAACACGTTCATGGTATGCAAGGGTAACTTTGAAGTTCCTATGAATCTTTGGCTCGTCAACGACAAGTGGACTCAGTTGAGCAACATCAATCCCCAGCAGGCTGACTATGCTTGGGGTAAGCCAGAGCTCTTCCAGTGGAAGGCATTTGACGGCACCCCACTCGACGGTGTGCTCTATAAGCCAGACAACTTTGATCCCAACAAGAAATATCCGGTCATTGTCTATTTCTATGAGCGCAACAGTGAGTCACTCTACCGTTACTTCAGTCCTGCGCCCAGCCGCAGCATCGTTAACATCCCTTACTTTGTAAGCAACGGATACATTGTTTTTGTTCCCGATGTGGTTTATAAGGTAGGTCATCCTGGCAAATCTGCTTACAATTGTATTGTAGCTGGTGCCAAAGCTCTTGCAGCCAATAAGTGGGTGGACAGTTCCCACATGGCCATCCAGGGTCAAAGTTGGGGTGGCTATCAGGTAGCTTATCTCATAGCCCACACTGATATGTTTGCTGCAGGTGGAGCCGGTGCTCCCGTTTGCAATATGACGAGTGCTTATGGAGGCATCAGATGGGGCACAGGAATAAGCCGCCAATTCCAGTATGAGCAGACACAGAGCCGTATTGGCAAAGACCTCTGGAGCGGCTTCGACCTCTACATAGAGAACTCTCCCCTCTTCGATTACCCCAAGGTAAAGACCCCTGTGCTCATCATGCACAACAATGCCGATGGTGCTGTTCCCTATTATCAGGGAATTGAGATGTTTATGGCGCTCCGTCGTTTGGGCAAACCCGCCTGGTTGCTTGAATATAACCGAGAGGCCCATAATCTCTCCAATCGTAAGAATGCCAAAGACCTGAGCAAGCGTCTGTCTGATTTCTTCGACCACTATCTCAAGGGAGCTCCTCTCCCCGACTGGATGAAGCCCGACACACCTTATATCATCAACGGCCAGGCCAAGAGGCTCTATTAACAGCGACAAAGATTTTGCTAAATTGCTCGTTTTTATTGTCTTTTCAAGAACATTTCTTTGATATGTCAGAAATAATACGTTATTTTGCATAGCAAAAGGTAGACGAGCAATGGATACAATACTGACTATTACAGGTTCAGACAATACAGGAGGCTCTGGTGTTCAGGCGGACATCAGAGCCATTACTGAACTTGGAGGCCGTATGGTTTCTGTAGTCACTTGTATCACCATCCAGAATACGCTTGGTATTCAGGAGTTTTATGACATACCCGCCCAAGTAGTTGCAGACCAGATTGAAGCCATTGGGAATGATATGCAGCCCCCCATCGTCAAGGTTGGAATGGTGCGCAATCTCCAGACCTTATCGGTCATCATCAATTACCTCCGCCGATACAAGCCTTCATACGTTATCTATGACCCCGTCGTCTTTTCCAGTAACGGCGACCTGCTGATGGAAAGCCATCTCATAGGTATGATACGCCAGCATCTCCTGCCCCTTTGTTCGCTGATACTTCTCAGAAGGAAGGAGTCTACGCTGGTATTAGGCAATACATCCCCAGACAATGTCTCACTGCTCGACGACACCCCTGTTCACGGATATTCCAACTTGCTTTCCACCGCCATTACTTATTATCTCTCGCAAGGCAACTCGATAAACGAGGCCATGCAGAAAGCATCCGAGTATCTGCGCATCCACGTTTCTCCCGATGACAGTTCGCATAACCGCAGCACCGAACTCTACCGCGATTTCACCAAGGCCATAACCGCCTACCTCAAGCAGCGGAGCGATGTTGCCTATTATGCCGACTTCCTGAATGTCACCCCGCGCTATCTGGCCCAGGTTACAAACCGCATCAGCGGCATGACACCCAAAGCCATCATAGAGCAGCATTTGGAAGACGCAATCTGCAACGAACTTTTTAACACAGGGAAGACTATTCAGGAAATAGCCTATGAATACCAGTTCTCTTCACAGGCTCACTTTACCAAGTTCTTCAAACGTATCACTGGATATACTCCAAGTAATTATCGTAAAAATCATATACAATGACAACAGAAAGACAAATTTTGAACCGCAACTTGGCTCAGATGCTCAAAGGCGGTGTAATCATGGACGTAACAACCCCCGAGCAGGCACGTATCGCCGAAGCAGCTGGTGCCTGTGCCGTAATGGCATTGGAGCGAATCCCTGCGGACATCCGCGCAGCCGGAGGTGTATCACGTATGAGTGACCCCAAGATGATAAAGGGAATCCAGGAGGCTGTCAGCATTCCTGTAATGGCTAAATGCCGTATCGGCCATATTGCCGAGGCACAGATTCTGCAGGCTATCGAGATTGACTATATCGACGAGAGCGAGGTACTCTCTCCTGCCGACAATATCTATCACATCGACAAGACCCAGTTTGACGTGCCCTTCGTATGTGGTGCCAAGAATCTGGGAGAAGCCCTCCGTCGTATTGCCGAAGGCGCTACCATGATACGTACCAAGGGCGAGCCCGGTACAGGCGATGTCGTTCAGGCCGTTAGTCACATGCGCATGATGCAGAGCGAAATCCGTCGCATTACCAGCATGAGCAAGGATGAACTCTATGAAGCTGCCAAGCAACTCCAGGTACCTTACGACCTCATAGTCTATGTTCACGAGAATGGCAAGCTCCCTGTAGTAAACTTCGCCGCTGGTGGTGTTGCCACACCTGCCGATGCCGCCCTCATGATGCAGTTGGGTGCTGAAGGCGTATTTGTTGGAAGCGGAATCTTCAAGAGTGGCAACCCTGCAAAGCGCGCAGCCGCCATCGTACAGGCTGTTACCAATTACAATGACCCCGTCAAACTGGCAGAACTGAGCGAAGACTTAGGCGAAGCTATGGTTGGTATCAACGAGCAGGAGATTGAACTGCTTATGGCAGAACGTGGCAAATGAGAGTAGGTGTATTAGCTCTCCAAGGAGCCTTCATCGAGCACGAACAGATGCTTCAGCACATAGGTGTTGAAGCATTTGAAATCAGACAGTTAAAAGATTTCCAACAACCCATCGACCGTCTGATTATCCCGGGCGGAGAAAGCACCACATTGCGCAAGTTGCTCAAGGATACAGGGCTCTTTACACCTATCCGCGAGCGCATCCTTGACGGAATGCCAGTCTTTGGAACATGCGCAGGAATGATACTTCTCGCCCTGCATATCGAGAACGAGACCGACACCGGACTTGCCACCATGGATATTACCGTGCGTCGCAACGCCTACGGACGTCAGTTGGGCAGCTTTTATACCGAGTCTGAGTTCAAGGGCATCGACCATCCGATACCTATGACATTCATCCGTGCTCCATACATCCAGTCTGTGGGCGAGGGAGTAGAAGTATTAGCAACAGTCGATGGCAATATCGTGGCCGCACGCCAAGGTAGCCAGCTTGTTACCTCATTCCATCCCGAGCTCAATGACTCGGAAGAGATACACAGACTGTTCCTCAGCCTCTAAGATAATCATAATATTCTAACACAATCATCTTGGGCATTACAAATGGTAATCTTTAGCATACCCAAGGTGATTGTTTTTTCCCAATCACCATTACTTAAGCATTACCAATTATTCTTCTTATGGACTATATAGAACTGAAAGGCGTAAGGGTCAACAACCTGAAAAATATCAATATATCAATCCCCCGCAACAAGTTTGTTGTCATAGCGGGAGTCAGTGGTTCGGGCAAGAGTTCATTGGCTTTCGATACGCTCTATGCCGAAGGACAGCGCCGTTATGTAGAGTCTCTCTCCAGTTATGCCCGTCAGTTCTTGGGAAGAATGAGCAAGCCCGAGTATGACTTCGTCAAGGGACTTCCTCCTGCAATTGCCATTGAGCAGCGTGTAATTTCGCGCAACCCGCGTTCTACCGTAGGTACATCTACAGAGATTTACGAATATCTTCGATTGCTCTTCGCACGTATAGGCAAGACCTTCTCTCCGATTAGCGGCCAGGAGGTAAAGCGTCATTCTACAGAAGACATCATAGCGTGCACCCACCAGTTTGCCGAGGGTACCCGCTTTCTGATATTGGCCCCTGTCCATGTGGCCGAAAACCGCACTCTGGCTCAGCAGTTGGAAATGTACCGACAGGGAGGCTACCAGCGCCTGTATGTCAATAAGGAGGTGCAGCGTCTGGACGACCTTCTCGCAAGCACCGAGCCCCTACCCGATGCCAAAGATGTATATATAGTGGTCGACCGCCTTACCGTTTCGGCAGAGAATGACCAGGTGTCACGCCTGGTCGATTCGGCAGAGACCGCCATGTACGAAGGCAACGGCACCTGCGTATTGGTATTCATACCGTCCAACTTGTCCTACGAGTTCTCCACAAGATTCGAGGCCGACGGCATAACCTTTGAAGAGCCCAATGACAATATGTTCTCCTTCAACTCTCCTGTAGGGGCCTGCCCTACCTGCGAGGGCTTTGGAAGCATCATCGGCATTGACGAGAAACTGGTTATCCCCAATTCTACGCTGAGTGTCTATGAGGGATGCGTCAAATGCTGGCATGGAGAGAAGATGAAGGCTTGGAAGGAAGAGTTCTGCCGACGCGCACAGAAAGACAACTTCCCCATCTTCACCCCCTATAATGCCCTGACCCAAGCCGAGAAGGATATGCTGTGGCATGGGCTGCCATCCGAGCAACACATGAACATTCATGACAAGGTTTGCATCGACTCTTTCTTCCAGATGGTCAAAGACAACCAGTATAAAATACAATATCGTGTGATGCTGAGTTGCTATCGTGGACGCACCACGTGTCCTGATTGTCGTGGCGGACGTCTTAAGAAGGAGGCCAACTGGGTAAAGATTAATGGGCGAAGCATAACCGACCTTGTACAGATGCCCATTGGCAACCTGCTGGAATGGTTCAGGAATCTGCAACTGTCCGAGTATGAGCAGAAAGTAAGCAAACGCCTGTTGACAGAGATTACCAATCGCCTGGATTTCCTGTGTCAGGTTGGGCTGCAATACCTCACGCTGAACCGCCAGTCCAACAGTCTGTCTGGAGGCGAATCTCAACGCATCAGCCTTACCACCGCCATCGGCAGTTCGCTTGTGGGTTCTCTTTATATCCTTGACGAACCGTCCATAGGACTTCACAGTCGCGACACCCAACGGTTAATAAAAGTTCTGAGAGAACTGCAGCAGTTGGGCAATACCGTGATAGTGGTAGAGCACGACGAAGAAATCATGCGTGCCGCCGACTACCTGATAGATGTCGGTCCCGATGCAGGCCAGCATGGAGGAAGCATCGTCTTCGAAGGCGATATGGCCCAGCTGTCTAAGGCTACCGTCAAGGACTATCCGCAGTCTTATACCGTGAAATATCTTACCGGTGAAGAGACAATAGCCATACCCGCATCGCGCCGTCCATGGAATCGCTCCCTGACGGTCAAGGGCGCCCGCATGAACAACCTCAGAGGCATAGACGTACAGATACCGCTCAATGTCATGACCGTCGTCACCGGTGTGTCGGGGTCGGGCAAGAGCTCTCTCATCAAGGGTATACTCTATCCCGCACTGAAGCGCAGACTCGATGAGGTTGCCGATTTGCCAGGAGAGTATCTGTCCCTCGAGGGCGACGTGGATTCCATCAAGCACGTCGAGTTTGTCGACCAGAATCCTATTGGCAAATCCACCAGGTCCAATCCGGCCACCTACGTCAAGGCATACGATGCCATCCGGCAGTTGTTTGCCGACCAGCCCCTTTCGCGCCAGATGGGGTATACTGCCCAATACTTCTCGTTCAACGCCGAGGGTGGACGATGCGAGGAATGTAAAGGAGCAGGCGTCATCACGGTAGAGATGCAGTTCATGGCCGACTTGGTGCTCGAGTGTGAAGCCTGCCACGGCCGGCGGTTCCAAAAAGACATCCTCGATGTTACCTTCCACGACAAGAACATCTACGATGTGCTCTGCATGACCATATCCGAAGCCATCGACTTCTTTACCCAGTACAACCAACCAGTCATTGTCAACCGCCTGAAGCCTCTTCAGGATGTCGGACTTGGCTATATCAAGTTGGGGCAGAGCTCTTCTACGCTGTCGGGAGGCGAAAACCAGCGTGTCAAATTGGCTTACTTTATTGGGCAAGAGAAAGCCGACCCCACCCTGTTTATCTTTGACGAGCCTACGACGGGCTTGCATTTCCACGACATCCAGAAACTGCTCCACTCGTTTGACTCGCTTATCAAGCGAGGTCATTCCATACTGATTATCGAGCACAATATGGAGGTCATCAAGTGTGCCGACTGGGTCATCGACCTCGGACCCGATGGCGGAGACAAAGGTGGCGGCCTGGTATTTGAGGGAACGCCAGAAAATCTGGCGACATGCAAGGAAAGCATTACCGGCAAGTATCTGGCAGACAAACTCAAAGAAGCATAAAGATATGAAAGGACTGTCCATACTGATACCTGAATACAATTGCGACTGCACCCAGCTTGTGCGCGATTTGCACCGCCAATGCGCCTCGGCCCCGTTGCCTTCTTGGGAGATTGTCGTTGCAGACGATGGTTCTATCGATGAGACTGCCGTCAATCAGAATCGCATCATCGGCACCTGGGACAATTGCACCTTCATACGCAACGAGCAGAATATGGGTCGTGCGGCTATCCGCAACTTCCTTGCCGAAAAAGCGCAATACGACCGCCTGCTCTTCATCGATTCAGATATGTGCATCGTGTCCGAAGACTTTGTGAAGACCTACCTTGCATCTTCAGCCCCTGTAATATATGGCAGCTATAGTATCGTGGGAAATCATGCGGGCAATCTGCGCTATGAGTATGAACGCCAAGCCGAGCACAGTCATCGGGCCTCGGTGAGACAACAGAACTGCTATAAAGACTTTCACACCTCCAACTTCTGCATAGACCGAAGCATCTTTATCGCCCACCCATTAGACGTTTCCTACGAAGGCTACGGATATGAAGACGTGGCGTATGGCGACCAGTTGTGCCGAGCAGGCATTCCCATTCAGCATATTGACAATCCCGTGGGTTATTATGATTTTGAGACCAACGAATCATATATGCTAAAAGTAGAAGAGAGCCTGTTGACCCTGTACCGGCACCGCTCCCAACTGAAAGACTATTCCCGCATCATCGCCGTAACGGCAGTTGTCGAACGCATACACCTGCATCATCTGGCTGGAGCATTGTTCCGATTGGTACAAAACAAAATGCGGAGACAGATTGTGACCTGCCCCCGCTTGATGTTGTTCACGTTATATAAGATTGGGTACTATATTAATCTTGCTCGTTGTCAGAAGTAAGTTTGAATCCACCTGTCGGTATCTTGCGTTTCAGTACATCCAGTTTCAAACTGCCTCCTATCGGTTTTCCGGCTTCTGCCAATGTCTGTTCTATGGTTATGCGTGCAAGTTCCGGATGATTGTTTTCTTCAGACAAATGGCACAACCATATATGCTTCAGCTTCTCTGAAGCCTCTTCGGCTATTACTTTGGCACAATTCTTATTGCTGAGGTGTCCGTTGGGACCACTCACCCGCTGTTTGAGATAGGCCGAATAGGGGCCGCTCATCAGCATGGCTTCATCGTGATTGGCCTCAATTATCAGGTAATCAGCGACGCTGATAGCCTTTCTGATTTCATCGGTAATTTCACCCACATCGGTTGCCAGAACTATAGTCATACCCTCATGCTCTATCTGGTAGCCCACGCAGTCCATACTATCATGAGGCACATGGAAAGAGGTAATGTTGAAATTGCCCAACTTCTGCATGACGCCATTTTCTATCACATGCTTGTTGCCAACCGGAACCTTGGCCCTTACACAGTAATTTCGCTCAATACCATGATGGACCGTGGCCGTGGCGTAGACCGGAATATGGAAGTCCTTGCTGATACAGCCCACAGACTTGATATGGTCGGCATGGTCATGGGTGACGATGATATTCTGTATCTGCGACAGAGAAAGACCATAATTAGAGAAGTGTTTCTTCAGCGTTCGTATGCCGACACCGACATCAACCATCAGATTGTCAGTGTCATTATAAAAAAAATAGCAGTTACCACTGCTACCGCTTCCGAAAGATATAAAATTGAGCATTGTCGTTTTGTCTTTTTTGAAATGCAAAACTACTCAAAAATGGCGAGATTACAAAACTTACCTACACTTTTTTCAAGCCGGTTCTTAATTCCGCCAAGCCCCTGTCTGATTCATTCTACCCCATGACCACCTACAAAATGATTGCGAACTACGAGTTGCAGAAATCAAACCGTGAAAAATCTATTGCCAACCACGAAACCGTCATTTCAAACCTTGAAATTACCTTCAACATGGTTGGAAAAGAAATCAACATAATCACTGACGAAATTCAAGCACATAAAAAAGGTGTCTGATTGGTCAACATGACGACAATCAGACACCTAAATCTATTTATTGGCTATAGAAGCGTTGGGTTAGAGACCCAGCTGCTTCTTGATTTCCTCTATCTTGGCCATACCTTCCTCCTTGCAGCGGGTATAGCATCCTGCGCACTTCATAGTGCCCTTGACCTCAAAGTAGAACTTAATCTTAGGCTCAGTTCCAGACGGTCTTACGCTAAGTTTGGTGCCATCCTCGCAGAACCACTGCAGCACATTGCTGGTAGCAGGCATATCAAGTTTGGTGACATTGCCCTCGCTATCGGTCTGGGTCAGGCTCTGGAAGTCCTTAGAACATACTATCTTGCTTCCTGCGAGGTCCTTGGGAGGATTGTTGCGGAAGTTGGTCATCATCTGCTTGATTTCGTCAGCACCTGTCTTGCCAGGCTTAACCACATTGATGGTAAATTCCTCAGAGAAACCATACTCAAGATAGATTTCCATCAACAGTTCGTAGAGAGTCTTGCCCTTGTCCTTGGCATAAGCACAAATCTCAGCCAAGAGAGAACATGCAGAAACGGCGTCCTTGTCACGAACAAAGTCTTCGGCCATAAAGCCGTAGCTCTCTTCGCCACCACCGATAAACTGCTGCTTGCCTTCAGAGATGGCAATCTCACGTGCAATCCACTTGAAGCCTGTGTAGCAATCGCGCATTTCGATATGGTTCTTCTCAGCAATCTTGCGGATAACCTCGGTGGTAACAATAGTCTTGACGATAAAGTCGGTGTCCTTCATCTTGCCCATTGCCTTGCGGTTGGTAATGATGTAATAGAGGAAGAGCAGACAGGTCTGGTTGCCATTGATAAGTATCCACTCGCCCTTGTCGTTCTTGCAGGCCATACCTACGCGGTCGGCATCGGGGTCGCTGGCCATAACGATGTCGGCGTCAATCTCCTTGGCGTCTCTGAGAGCCAGAGTCAGCGCCTCGCCATTCTCGGGGTTAGGAGAAACCACTGTTGGGAAATCGCCACTACGCTGCATCTGCTCCTTGACACAATGTACATTCTCAAAGCCCCATAACTTGAGTGACTGGGGAATCAGCATCATACCAGTGCCATGCAGAGGAGTGTAAACTATCTTCAGGTCTTTCTGACGCTTAATCACTTCAGGGTCGATGCATACAGTACGTATCTTCTCGAGGTATGCCTTGTCAATCTCTTCGCCGATAATCTGGATAAGGTCCTTGTTGGCAGCAAACTTCACGTCGGCTACAGTAACCTTGTTGACTTCGTCGATGATGCCAGTATCGTGGGGTGACAGCACCTGGGCTCCATCCTCCCAGTAAGCCTTATAGCCATTGTACTCCTTGGGGTTGTGGCTGGCAGTAATGTTAACACCTGCCTGGCATCCGAGATGGCGGATTGCGAAAGAGCACTCTGGAGTAGGACGCATATCGTCAAAGAGATATACCTTGATACCATTAGCAGAGAAGATAGCTGCTACATTCTCGGCAAAGAGGCGGCTGTTGTTGCGGCAGTCATGACATACTACAACAGAGATTTGCTCCTTGTCCTTGAAGTTCAGTTTAAGATAGTTGGCAAATCCTTGTGTTGCCATGCCAACTGTATAGATATTCATACGATTGCTACCTGCACCCATGATACCACGAAGACCACCGGTACCAAATTCAAGGTCCTTGTAGAAACATTCGATGAGATTGGTCTTGTCTTCCGAAGCGATGAGCGCTTCTACCTCCTTACGAGTAGCCTCGTCAAAAGCAGGAGTTAACCATTGCTGTGCCTTTTCTGTGCACTGAGCAATCAATTGTGCATTATTTTCCATATTACGTTAAATAAATTGTTATAGTCTGATGCAAAGATAACAAATTATATCCGTGATAATCGCCAATTAGACGATTTTTTTTTGTATTTTTGCAAGCAATAATCAATAAACGTGTATTTATTATGTTTTTCACCGGCTTGATAATCGCTTTCGGCACTTTTCTTATTATCGGAGTATTCCATCCGATAGTAATCAAGACCGAATATTATTTTGGTACCGGCCCATGGTGGGTATTCTTGGTGTTGGGGATTGGCGCCATAATAGCCTCGCTTTGCATAGCCCAGGTTATCCTATCCAGTCTTCTGGGAGTGATTGGGGCGAGTTGCCTATGGTCAATAGGCGAACTGTTTGAACAGAAAAAACGTGTAGACCAAGGTTGGTTTCCTAAAAACAAGAATCGCCAATGAAGTCATTATTAATTCTGGTTGGCAAAACCACGAACAAGCATTTTGCGGCAGGCATCAAGGACTATACCGAGCGCATCGGCCACTACATGCCCTTTGAGATAATCACCATACCAGAAATCAAGAACACCAAGAGCCTCTCTGAAGAGCAGCAGAAAGATCGTGAAGGCGAGCTGATACTAAAACAGCTGCAAGCCTCAGATACGCTGGTGCTCCTGGACGAACATGGAGCAGAGTTGCGAAGCATAGAACTGGCCCAATGGCTCGAAAAGCGACAGCAGACATCGCGCCGCTTGGTGTTTGTGATAGGTGGCCCCTACGGTTTCTCTCCCGATGTCTATCAACGAGCCAACGACAAGCTGAGCCTCTCGCGGCTTACCTTCTCGCACCAGATGGTGCGTCTGGTATTTACCGAACAGCTCTATCGTGCTTGCACTATAATAAAAGGTGAGCCATACCACCATGAATAATAGACGACAAGAATAATAACTAATATCAGTAATATAATCATGAAGAAGAAAGTACTGCTTTTATCAGCTATCACAATGATGGTCATGTGCGCATCAGCCCAAGCGCAGCAACGCACAAGGTCGAGTTATGTTAACCCGATGATTGGTACAGCCGGTATGGGCCATACCTTTCCAGGTGCCTGTTCACCATTCGGTATCGTGCAGCTTAGTCCCGAGACCGACACCATTCCACAGAATGTGGATGGCAAGTATCAAACGGAGGTTTATTCCTATTGCGCCGGATACCAATATGACGACCCGACAATCGTAGGTTTCAGCCACACCCATCTGAGCGGCACTGGCCACAGTGACCTGGGCGACATTCTCATCATGCCCCAGACTGGCAAATTGCAGCTCAACCCCGGTACTGCAAAGGACCCCGACTCGGGCTATCGTTCACGCTATTCGCATGACACAGAAAAGGCATCGGTAGGCTATTACGAGGTGACTCTTGCCGACAACAATGTACGTGCGCAGTTTACCACCACTCCTCGCGTGGGCGTACATAAATATACATTCCCCGATGTAAGCGAGGCCCGCCTGATTATTGACCTCATGCACGGCATCTACAATTACGACGGCAAGGTGCTGTGGAGCACGCTGCGTGTGGAGAATGACACGCTGCTCACTGGTTATCGCATCACCAATGGATGGTCAAGAGCCAACTATACCTATTTTGCCATCAGTCTGAGCAAGCCTATCAAGACCTATGGCTATCGCGACATGAAGCAACTGAAGTACCGTGGCTTCTGGCGCAAGTTTGACATATACAACAATTTCCCCGAGATTGCCGGCCAGGGCGTTGTCACCTATTTCAACTTTGACAATACCGACCGCAAACCTATCACCGTAAAGGTTGCGCTTTCTGCTGTCAGCACCGAGGGCGCACTCAAGAACCTCAAAGCCGAAGCTGAAGGTTTGACATTCGAACAGGCCCGTGCCAAGAATGAGGCTCTGTGGGAAAAGGAACTTGCATGTATTGATGTAGAAGGAAGCGAAGACCAAAAGGCTATGATATATACATCTTTATATCATACGCTGATTAACCCTTCCATCTACATGGACGTGGATAGAAAATACCGTGGCGTAGATGGCAACATCCATGAAGCCAAGGACTTTGACAATTACACTATCTTCTCGGTTTGGGATACTTATCGTGCAGAACATCCATTCCTCCAGTTGGTAAAGCCAGAGCACAACCTGAATATGGTAAAGTCTATGATAGCCCACCAGCAGCAGAATCGCCTGCACATGCTGCCAGTTTGGAGTCTTATGGGCAATGAAGGCTGGTGCATGACGGGATACCATGCTGTTACGGTTGTAGCCGACGCTCTCGTCAAGGGCGCCGCTCTCAATGCCGACGAAGCTCTCCGCGCTATGGACGAGACCGCAAACTGCTCTTACTTCCCAAGCGTTGACAAATACAAGGAATTGGGATATGCTCCATACGACAAAGACAAGACAGCAGCATCCAACACACTCGAGTACTCATACGATGACTGGACCATCTATGCCGCCGCTCTCAAAATGGGACGCAAAGACATTGCGGACAAATATGCCAAGCGTGCCTTGTTCTATCGCAATACTTTTGACAAGAAGATAGGCTTTGCCTCTCCACGTTATGCCAACGGCGAGTTCAAGAAAGACCTGGATCCATACCAGACTTATGACGAGGGATTCATTGAGGGCAACTCGTGGAACTTCTCCTTCCAAGCTCCTCAGGATGTCAATGGTCTCATGAAATTGTATGGAGGCGACAAGGCTTTCCAAAAACGTATTGACGACTTGTTCCAGATGCACTTGCCAGAGAAGTACTATGTGGACAACGAAGACATTACCGAAGAGGGACTGGTTGGCGGCTATGTACATGGCAATGAGCCCAGCCACCACATTCCCTATCTCTACGCCTGGACTTCAGCTCCATGGAAATCTCAAGAGCGTCTGCGTACCATTATGGATCAGATGTATAAGAACAATATCCGTGGTTTGAGCGGTAATGATGACTGCGGCCAGATGTCGGCATGGTATCTGTTCTCTGCCATGGGTTTCTATCCCGTCTGCCCTGGTAGCGACCAGTATGTCATTGGCGCTCCTTTCCTGCCTTATATGCAGATTAATCTTCCCAATGGAAAGACCGTCACTATCAAGGCTCCTGGAGTAAGCGATCGCAATCGCTATATCCGCAACGTCCGCATAAATGGCCGTCCTTACACCAAACTCTATTTTACACATGACCAGCTGGTCAATGGAGCTACTATCGAGTTTGACATGACCTCCAAGCCCAACAAGAGCAGAGGATTGAAGGCTACGGACAAGCCATATTCTATGACCAAATAATAATAACAAGAGGGGGCACGGTCATCGTGTCCCCTCATTTTTAATATATAAAAGATGAATTTATTACTATCAACCATTATCAGTATCCTTACCTTTGGCGCCGTGGCAGACAATGGTAAAACCAACAACGCGCAGGCAATCAACAAGGCAATAGAAGCTGCGGCCGAAAAGGGAGGCGGAAAGGTCGTGGTTCCTGCAGGTACATTTGTGACTGGCACCATTTACCTCAAAAGCAATGTCATGCTTGTTCTGGAACAGGGGGCAGTATTGAAAGGCTCCCCACGCCTTGAAGACTATCAATCGCTAAAGACTACACTTGATTTGTCTAAATATGAAAGCGGTGAAGGAACGGTAAACTATAACAGCGCTACTGACCCAGAATGGTCGCGCTCGCTTATATTTGCCATAGGTGTACATAATGCAGGAATATGTGGCGAAGGAACCATAGACGGCGACAATGTACGCAATCCAAAAGGTGAAGAACACATGCGTGGTCCTCACACTGTCCTATTGGCGGGCTGTAAGGACATGAGTTTCTGCGATTTCACAGTTAATCATTCGGCCAATTATGCATTCTTGGCCTATCAGATAGAAAGCACCCGCTACGAACGAATCAAAATCAATGGCGGATGGGATGGAATCCATGTGCGCGGAGCCAAGCGTCTCCATATTAGCAACTGTAACATTCATTCCGGCGACGATGCTTTGGCTGGTGGCTATTGGGAAAAAGCGCAGATAACCAATTGCACGCTCAACTCATCTTGCAATGGTATACGCATGATAATGCCATCGACCAATGTACATGTATCTCATTGCCGATTTGAAGGTCCAGGTGTCTATCCACACATTACATCGGGCCGCACAGCGACAGAGTCTGCAATCAACATTCAACCCGGAGGATGGGGTAAAGCTCCCGGACGATTGGATGGTATATATATAAAGCATTGTATTATAAATAATGTACTGACTCCTATCTCTGTCACTTTAAGTGAAGACAACACAGCTGGTACAATCGTCATTGATGACGTCAAGGCCACCAATGTCAACCATATGGCATTATCAGTAAAAAGTTGGGGAAGCGCTCCCACTGATTTAGTCTGCATGCGCAATGTGCATATGGAGTTCGTGGGAAAAGATGACCCTACCCTTCCCTCTTGGTTTGACGGGAAAGATTTCAGCGAATGGCCAGTATTCCCATGTTGGGGCATGTATTTTAGAAATATTGGACAAGTAAAACTAAAGAACGTTACCCTCCAGCTGAAAGGAAAGGATTATCGCACACCCATCATCTATGACAACGTACATAAAAAGCCATCAACATCAGCTTGCAACATCATCACAAAAACCGCCAAGTAAATGATTGGCAATGTATATGGTATTAAAATAAAAAAAGCGGTCAGCTTCACAGCGACCACTTTCACTCTTCAATAGGTATTAGCTATTCTAAGGTAAAAAGATTGTTTTCAGGATAACATTTGCAAAGATACGCCTTTTTTTTTAACTGCCAAATAATTCTTTTAACTTTTTCAAAAAAAAGTTGCGAAAGAACAAAATCTTTCAAAAAAACAGCTCAAAATTGCAAACAACTGTAAATAAAGAGCATACGAAAGACACTAAAAAAATGTTGAAATAATTAATAATATTTATTTGGTATATCGGTCAATTATCCGTAACTTTGCAAATAATGATTGAACTCGAAAGACATATTGAAATCCTACTTTTGAGCAACGACTGTGTGATAGTCCCTGGTTTTGGGGGCTTCATGGCTCATCATGTAGATGCACGTTACGACGAACAGGAAAATCTCTTCTTGCCACCGCAGCGCACTATTGGCTTCAACCCTCAGTTGACGCTGAATGATTCTTTGTTGGCTCAATCATACATCGAAGCATACGACATCAGTTATCCAGAAGCCTTGCGCCGTATAGAGGACGAGGTAAGAGAACTGCGTCAGCATATTGAGTGTAATGGCAGTTACGAGCTATATGATTTAGGTATTATTCGCCTGAACGAGTATGGAAAATATGAATTTGAGCCATGTGAAGCAGGAATTCTTACTCCTGAATTGTATGGGTTAAGTTCATTCATAATGAAGCCGACAGCATCTTCATCTGTCCAAACCATTCCGGCAGCTATTGACAAACCCGATAAAGAGGTAAGCCCATTTGACATTTTGATGGATAGCGACGAAAAAGAAGAGGAACAGGAGCGTACCATCAAATTGAGCACCTTGCGCAATATTGCCGTAGCATGCATAACCATCATCGCATTTTTCTTTATCTCATCACCTATAAATAATTCTGATTTGAATTCTAACGAAGCACGTATCAATACTGATATGCTCCTAAGAATTATGCCACGTTGCGAGAATATAGAAAAGGCTCAACTAAAGTTAGACGTCGAGAATAAAGATTCCGTTGAGGCCGTTAAGAACAACATGGCAGAATCATCAGACACAATTAGCCACAGTCCTTATTATACTATTGTATTATGTAGCCGTGTAACAGTTAAAAATGCGAACACATATGTTGAGCAGCTACACAGGCAAGGACTCATGGAGGCTCGAGTGACAACGCAAGGAAACTATACCAAAGTGGTTTTAGGTCGCTTTTTATCTGAAAGAGAAGCCTCTTTAGAGGCAATTCGCATCCAGAAGAATACTGGCATCTCTGATTGTTGGGTAACTAAAATGAAAGACTGATGAAAAGAGTAAGATGCCCAAAATGCGATCAATATATACTATTTGACGAAACCAAATATACAGAAGGTCAATCACTTGTTTTTGTATGTGACAGGTGTGGAAAACAGTTTGGAATACGTATGGGAGTTTCCAAATTACGACGACTTCAACGTGATGAGAATCCCGAAGAAGAGGTAGAGGATACCACCTTCGGTTCGATTGTGGTAATCGAGAATATTTTCCATTATAAGCAGATTATCCCTCTCCATATGGGAGAAAACATAATAGGCAGATACATGAAAGGGTCTGGCATAAACTGTCCTATTGAAACTGTCGACCCGAGCATAGATATGCACCATTGTATTATTACTGTACAACGTGACAAAAATGGAGCATTAAAATATATACTCCGTGATGGACCAAGTTATACGGGCACATTTGTTGACAACGTAATCCTTGGCGACCGCGAACGTCGAGTCATACAGAACGGTACACTTTTCACCATTGGAGCCACAAGTATCATTCTCAAGACTCCTGATGGCGATGATGCGTAAAAAATATAACTAAACCTCCCATATTTCAAAAGAAAATTGTATCTTTGCACTTGCAGAAATTGCTAAAGTGTAACGATATTGAAAATTGCGATAGTTAAATATAACGCCGGCAACATATTCTCTGTAGAAAACGCACTGAAACGATTAGGTGTTAACCCTATACTCACAGATGACGTTGAAGAATTAGCATCTGCCGACAAAGTTCTTTTCCCAGGACAGGGAAAAGCAAGTGTTACGATGTCCTATCTCCGAGCACATCGCCTGGACGAAGTTCTTGTCCATCTTACCCAGCCAGTTTTGGGGATATGTATAGGCCAGCAGCTTATGTGTCGCCGTTCGGCTGAAGGTGACGTAGATTGCTTGGGCATATTTCCTATTGATGTAGAGAGGTTCCACCCTGAAAATAAAGAAGACAAAGTTCCTGCAATGGGTTGGAATCAACTTAATATTGTTAGCGACAACCCTCTGCTCAAAGGTCTCGGCGAACAATCTTATGCATATTTCGTACATAGCTATTACGTGCCAACATGTAAATGGACTACGGCAGAGGCATATCATATACTTCCATTTAGCGCATGCCTTTGCAAAGACAATTTCTATGCCACTCAATTCCACCCGGAAAAGAGTGGGAAAACAGGTGAAATCATTCTTAATAATTTCTTGAACCTATGATAGAACTTATACCTGCCATAGACATTATCAATGGTCAATGCGTAAGACTCACTTGTGGTGATTACGATGCTCAAACCGTATATAGCAAAAATCCAACTGATGTGGCGAAACATATTGAAAGTCTCGGATTTAAGCGTCTTCATGTCGTAGACCTGGATGGAGCGAAGTCACACCACATTGTCAATGAACACGTGCTCAAAGATATCACAAGCCAGACTCGATTAAAAGTAGATTTTGGCGGAGGGATAAAAACGCAGGAGGATATAGAAAAGGCTTTTGCAGCTGGTGCTTCTATGGTAACCATTGGCAGTGTAGCCGTTACCCAGCCTGAGCTTTTTGTTGAGTGGCTCAACCATTACGGAGCACATAGAATAATCCTCGGCGCAGACGTACGTTATGGAAAAATATCTGTCAACGGTTGGAAACAAGACTCAGAGATAGACCTCTTTGCATTCTTGGAACAATACATCAACCAAGGTGTAACACAAGTGTTGTGTACGGATATCAGCAAAGATGGAACCCTTTCCGGACCAGCCATCGAGCTATATGCAGATATCATGAAACGCCATCCCACCCTGCACCTTATAGCCAGCGGTGGTGTTTCGTCGACTGCAGACATCCATAACCTTGCCAAAGCGGGCATTCCATCCGTGGTATTCGGAAAAGCTTTTTATGAAGGGCGTATAGACACTCATAGTCTGTTTATCCCAAAGGGAATCACAAAGCGTATCATACCATGCCTTGATGTAAAAGATGGCAAGACTGTCAAGGGTACAAATTTCGTTAACCTGCGCGATGCTGGCGATCCAGTTGAACTGGGCAAGTCTTATAGTCAGGCCGGCGCGGACGAATTGGTATATTTGGACATAACCGCCAGTGCAGAAGGACGTAACACTTTCACGGAAATGGTAACTCGGGTAGCATCAGAAATCAATATTCCTTTCACTGTAGGAGGAGGCATCAATACCATTGATGATGTTGAACGCTTGCTCTATGCCGGTGCTGATAAGGTGAGTGTTAATTCTGCAGCAATTAAAAATCCCCAACTCATCAATGACATTACTGGAAAGTTCGGTTCTCAAGTATGCGTTTGTGCAATTGACGCAAAATATGAAGAAGGCCAATGGAATTGTTATATCAAAGGAGGTAGAGATCGTACATCTCTAACCTTGTATGATTGGGCACGTGAGGTAGAATACAGAGGGGCAGGTGAAATACTTTTCACCAGCATGAACCATGATGGGGTTAAAGATGGTTTTGCCATCGATGCACTGGCACATCTCTCTGAGATACTTTCAATTCCAATAATTGCCAGTGGTGGCGCTGGCAAACCAGAGCATTTTAGTGATGTGTTTAAGAGAGGAAAAGCTGATGCTGCTCTGGCTGCAAGTGTTTTTCATGTTGGAGAAATATGCATACCTGAACTTAAACAATATCTTAATGGTCAACATATAAACGTGAGATTGTAAACAATGACAAATATTGACTTCGACAAGATGGGCGGACTGGTTCCTGCCATAATACAAGATGCAACGACTCGTAAAGTGCTTATGCTTGGCTTTATGAACAACGAAGCATATGAGAAGACCATCAACACTGGGAAGGTAACATTCTGGAGCCGTTCCCGCCAATGCTTGTGGACAAAAGGAGAGACTTCTGGCAACTTCCTTGAGCTGGTAAGCATGCAACTCGATTGCGATTGCGACACACTGTTAGTCAAAGCCAACCCATTGGGACCTACATGCCACAAAGGTACTGACACATGTTGGGGTGAAGACAATAAAGCCGACCCAATCTTGTTTCTCTCCGAGCTGCAAGATTTTATTACAAACAGGTTTAAGCAGATGCCTGAAGGGAGCTATACCACAAGCCTTTTCAAGAAAGGCATAAACAAGATGGCGCAAAAGGTTGGCGAAGAGGCATGCGAAACCATAATTGAAGCAACCAACGGGACTAACGAGCATCTTGTTTATGAATCTGCAGACTTGCTGTATCACCTTATAGTACTTCTCACCAGCAAAGGGTTAAGTTTGAATGATGTGGCCATAGAACTGAAGAAACGACATGACCCCGAATGGGACCGGCAGCGTCGCATAGACAAGGCTAACAAATAAAACATATTAAGATATCATGCTAATAGAATATAATCACGTAAACATCTACCAACAAGATACTGTCATTCTTAAAGATGTCAATTTTGGCATCGACAAAGGTGAATTTGCCTATATCATCGGTAAGGTAGGTTCGGGCAAAAGTTCTTTGCTCAAGTCTCTCTATTGCGAACTCGACCTCTACATTGAAGATTGCGAAAAAGCAGAAATACTTGGCCGCAACCTGTTAACATTACGCCGTAAGGATGTTCCGGAACTACGACGCCATTTGGGCATTATCTTCCAGGATTTCCAATTGCTTCATGACCGCTCTGTATATCAGAACCTTTTATTCGTTCTGAAAGCAACAGGTTGGAAAGACAAGGCCAAAGTAGAAGCACGTATAGATGAAGTTCTGGAAACTGTTGGTTTATCTGACAAAAAGAACAGCATGCCACACGAACTGTCTGGAGGAGAACAACAGCGCATCGTTGTTGCACGTGCGATGCTCAATCATCCCGACATCATCATCGCAGATGAACCGACGGGCAATCTGGATCCCGAGACAGCAGAATACATAGTACGTTTACTCAAGGATATCACCTTAACCGGAACGGCAGTGATTATGTCAACTCACAATATACAAATGCTCGACAAATTCCCCGGCATAGTATATCGTTGCCACGATGGAAGCGTCAAGGACGTAACAAGCGAATATAATAGTATGGATCTCAGTGAAGATGCCCAGACAACAGATTAAGTAATAGAAGTATAAACATAATTTTCAATTCAATACACAGTATTATGAAAGTAATGAAATTTGGAGGCACATCAGTAGGCTCTCCTGAAAGAATGAAGAATGTTGCACAACTTGTCACAAAGTCAAATGATCAGACATTTGTAGTTCTCTCAGCAATGAGTGGGACCACCAATAGCTTAGTCGAAATCAGCGACTACCTCTATAAGAAAAATCCTGAAGGGGCCAACGAGCATATTAATGCTCTCGAAAATACATATATGCGCCATGTGGAAACCCTTTATTCTACAGAAGAGTATAAAGAGAAAACACGTTCATTCCTTCGTGAAGAGTTTAACTATCTGCGTTCTTTCACCAAAGACCTGTTTACTTCATTTGAGGAGAAGTCCATCGTCGCACAAGGTGAAATCATCAGCACCAATATGGTTGCCAACTATATGCAGGAGCAAGGATTCAACGTATGCCTGCTTAACGCCTTGGACTTTATGCGTACCGACAAGAATGTGGAGCCAGATCCACATTATATCAAGGAGAAGCTAACGGATATCATGAATGACCATCAAGGTCATCAAGTATATATCACACAGGGTTTTATCTGCCGTAACGCATACGGAGAAATAGATAATCTCCAAAGAGGAGGTAGTGATTACACTGCTTCTCTGATAGGTGTAGCACTAAACGCAGAAGAGATTCAGATATGGACCGACATTGATGGCATGCATAATAATGATCCACGTATCGTTGAGCACACGGAAGCCATCCCTCAACTCAACTTTGAAGAAGCCGCAGAGTTGGCTTATTTCGGTGCAAAGATTCTCCACCCTACCTGTGTACAACCAGCCAAATACGCAAGTATTCCTGTTCGTCTGAAGAACACATTGGATCCAGATGCTCCCGGAACCATCATTGACAATGTAATCATGCATGGCAAGATAAAGGCGGTGGCAGCAAAAGATAACATTACAGCCATCAAAATCAAATCATCGAGAATGTTACTTGCTACAGGTTTCCTCCGCAAAGTGTTCGAGATATTTGAGAGCTATCAGACCCCTATTGACATGATTGCCACCAGTGAGGTAGGCGTGTCAATGAGCATTGATAATGCCGCGCATCTTATGGAAATTGTAGATGAGCTTAAGAAATACGGTACCGTAACCGTTGATTCAGACATGTGTATCATATGTGTCGTTGGTGATTTGGACTGGAACAACTTGGGATTCGAGTCGTTAGCTACTCATGCAATGAAGGACATTCCTGTACGCATGATTTCATATGGCGGTAGCAATTACAACATATCATTCCTCATAAAGGAAGCTGACAAAAAGAGAGCTCTGCAGAACCTTAGCAAAGAACTTTTCGAACAAGCATAAGTAGTTAAAGGACATATTGAAAAAAATCAGGATAAGTGAAAGGAACATTTCCAATAGACAAGTTTCAAAGCATTGAGACACCATTCTATTATTATGATACAGAACTGCTCAGGCGCACCTTGAATGTGATACACAAAGAGGTTGAACGTTATGAGCGGTTTGAAGTACACTATGCGATAAAAGCCAATGCCAATCCCAAGTTGCTCAACATCATTTGTCAGGCAGGATTAGGAGCAGACTGTGTAAGCGGTGGTGAAATCGAGGCAGCAAGTAAAGCGGGCTTTCCTGCAAACAAGATTGTTTATGCGGGAGTCGGCAAGAGCGATTGGGAAATTCGTTTGGGCTTGGAGAAAGGCATATTTTGCTTTAATGTTGAGAGCCTTGCCGAACTTGAAATTATCCAGCAACTTGCTGCGGAGATGAACAAGAAGGCAAATATTTGTCTTCGCATCAACCCAAATGTAGGCGCACATACCCACGCCAACATCACCACAGGACTTGCTGAGAACAAATTTGGTATTGCCTTGGGCGATATGATGGACGTGATTGAGAAGGCGCATCTTATGTCCCATATACATATAATGGGATTACATTTCCATATCGGCTCACAGATACTTGACATGGGCGATTTTGAAGCCTTGTGTAATCGCATCAACGACATCCAGAAGCAAATGGAGCAGCATAATATACGCATTGACGTTATTAACGTTGGAGGTGGATTGGGCATTGACTATGCCCACCCCAACCGCGTATCTATCCCTGATTTCAAGGCCTATTTTGAATGTTACGCCCGCCATCTCAAGCTACGTCCATATCAGCATCTTCATTTTGAATTGGGACGTGCTGTCGTGGGCCAATGTGGAACTCTCATAGCTCGAACCCTTTACGTGAAGCAAGGGACACACAAACAGTTTGTAATCGTAGACGCAGGAATGACCGATTTAATCCGCCCTGCGCTTTATCAGGCTTATCACAAGATAGAAAACATCAGTAGCGAAGCTCCTCTTGCCACCTATGATGTTGTTGGTCCCATCTGCGAATCAAGCGACGTTTTTGCGAAATCCATTGATATCAATAGTGCTCATCGTGGTGATTTCATCGCCATCCGTAGCGCGGGAGCTTATGGGGAAGCTATGGCAAGCCATTATAATTGCCGACAACTACCTAAAGGATATATCTCTGAAGAATTATGATATTCGACACATTTTCTATAGTATGTAGTTTGGTCGCGTTGTTCATTCTGCTTCTCGCATGGCTTTTCAACCCATTCCGCCGAAGAATTTTCAATGCGGAAGCTAATGAAGACGCTACTGACAATCCCCCATTGTCGCTTGTCATCATAACTCAAGGCAATGCCCAAGCATTGGAGGAAAATCTCCCATTATGGTTAACTCAACGGTATAACGCAGATTTGCAAATAATCGTTGTTACCGACGAGGGTGACCATTATGCTGACGATGTATTAAAACGCATTGCTACAACGCATGATATTCACAGAACCTTCGTACCCCAAACGTCACGTTACATGAGCAGAACCAAACTGGCTGTAACTTTAGGTGTAAAAGCAGCACATCATCAAATGGTAATGCTTGTCAATGCAGATTGTAGTCCTGCTTCGGATTTAACCCTGGCACTATTGGTACAGGCCAACAACCCATCTTCCTGCACCATGGTCATGCCTCTATCCCATTACCAAGAGCCATGCAAAGGCTTTTATCAGTTTGAGCATCTACATCGTTCACTTTACTATATGCATTCTGCCGTAAGTGGTGCCGCTTATGGTTCCAATTCTAACAGCCTGCTATTCTGTAAAGACATGTTCATGCAAGGTCAAGGCTTCTTAGGAAGCCTACACCTTATAGGTGGAGAATATGAGATTCTCACGAATCGATATGCCACAAGAGAAGAGACAAGCGTATTTGTTAATCCTAAAGCGCAGCTCATCCAGCAAACGCCATCGCGCCATATTTGGCGTAACCGTGCAGTTGCTGCATGGGAAATTCGCCGTCATCTTAAGCATGGTTTTATTACTCGCTTGACCTATATCACTGATCAGATTGTACTCCATCTTTCCTATATCGCCCTCATAGGTTTGGCAGTTGCAAGCGGAATTACACAGCATTGGATTTCATTGGGAGTTGCAGCCTTTCTGTTTTTGTGTTTACTCTTTACACGCATTATCCAGGCCCGAAAAGTTATTAGGCAATTGGATATCAAGATAAATACTTTTCTTATTCCCATCTATGAACTTCGTATCATCTGGCACAATGCGATGACTGCCCTTTTGCACAAGTTTACTGATAAGATTGAATTTACTTGTCACAAATTATGAAGATTGGTCTTTATATTTCCTCCAGCTGTGCAAAGGATCCTTTGGCCTATGCATTTGCCAACCTGTTGAGTGAAGGTTTGGGCAACAGAGTCCAGACACTGACCCGTCATGACAAGTTGGACCCCACCTTAGACCTTGTTCATATTTTAGGAGGAAATGACCTTTATTCTTGTAGACTCATTTCTACGACAGCCAGCAAACATATTCCATCACTTTATTCCCCTTTGGGCGAAATCCTTCCTTGGGCCAACACTCAATCATCTATGCGATTTGTATTACAAAAAAGCATGATGAAATCATCTCAAGCCATCCATGCTTGGAGCAAAACAGAGCAGAATTACTTGGAAAGTGTCCTTCAATGCGTTGACTTGGTATTTATTCCCAATGCAGTTGTAACACGAACCATTAGCAAAGAAGACATGTGTGACAAGTTTATTAAACTTTACCAGAAGATAATAGACACACATGTTGAAATGGCTATAGACCGCGGTTTGCGCCAAGACGTCTATTCATTGCTTCAGATTGGCCTTGACTATAATTTACTACAAGACAAACCATTCATTGGAGGTGTCACTTCAAGAATACAGACATTTTCAGAAGAGCAATGGCGCCATATTATGCTTTATTCCTATGACCAAGGTATAATAGATTACATACACAACGCCTTGGAGAGGCTACAGATACGCATACCCCTAATGGACATCAGACAGATAAAAACATTTGACAATAGCATTAGGCAGGCAGATTGCAATGAGGAAACAATCCAAACTGGAAATGCTACTGACATTGTCTATGCCACAATATCTAAAATTATAGAAGACAAGAAAAGGGGCTGCCCTCTCCTATCCCGTTATGCTTCATGTTATAAATTATTACATAACGCAGATTATGATGAGGACAAATTGGTAGAGATGCTTAAACGCAATCACCTCTTTCAAAAGGCCAAAAAACTTATGACCGATATGCAAGAGATAACCGGTCTTAGCGAAGGTTTTATCCCTGCGCTTCTCTACTCTGTACCCAATAACTAATTACTTGTTGTGCTGTGGCACTATGGCCAAATACACCAAATCGTGATCGGTTAGGTTCTCCATATAGTGCGAATGTCCCTCTGGACAATAATGACATTGCCCTACTCTTACCACCTCCGTTGTATCATCATAGTGGAAAGTAGCCTCACCACTTAAAATATAGATTACCTCGCTGTTGCCATTGTGGGTATGCAAACCAGTAGACGAGCCAGGACGAAGAGTAGAATACATTATTTTTACATTATCATCTGAAAAACTTCGAGAATCCAAAGGCCCCTTACCGCCCTTGAAATTCATCGTACGACATTCTTTAATGTCATCAAAGTCAATTACCATACTGCAACTATTAATAAGATTTTGATGCAAAGTTATAAAAATGTATGTAGTCAACACAATGGTTGACCATATTTTTTGGAATTGCACCGAAGAAATAGCATTAATCATTTTCGGTTTTCAGAATAAATAAGTATTTTTGTAATGAAAGTTTACTTATTACCGAAACCAACATCATTTGTATGAGCACCAATACTGCCAAAAGACAGATTCGCGTTTTCTTGTCATCCACCTTTGCAGATATGCAGGACGAACGCAACTACCTTGTAAAAAAAGTATTCCCCATGATAAAGGCCGAATGTCATCGCCGTAACGTCAATTTCTCTGTTATTGATTTGAGATGGGGCGTTACTGAAGAAGATTCAAAAAGCGGCAAAGTAATAGAAATATGTATTGATGAGATAGAGCATACACGCCCATTCTTTATCGGAATGATTGGCGGAAGATATGGATGGATTCCAGGTGCCAACGGATATGGAGACAACAACCGTCTCTTGCAGAAATACCCATGGATAGAGAAGTATCTCAATAGCAATATGTCGATTACCGAAATAGAGATGCAATATGGGGCTCTGAAGAGCAAGACGCCCGTCAATGCAATGTTCTTCATCAGACAAGACAACTATATACCAGAGCAAAAACGAGAAACCGATAAAGTAAAGATCGAGAAGCTCAAAAGACTAAAGACCTGCATTGCAGAAGCCGAAAGTAAAGGACTCTGCAGTGCTACATCATATACTACTCCAAAGGATTTGGGGCGCAGAATATACAATCAGCTAATGGCCAAAATCAATGACCTCTACCCTGACGAGAATCTGGATTTCTATTCGATTGCCGATAAGCTACAGCGAGCTAAGGAAAATGAGTTAAGACAGGTCTATATTAATGGGCGTATTCCTGCTTTGTTTACAACTGCAGCTGATTTCGACACACATCGTCTTGTTATCGGTAAAAACGGAATGGGAAAAAGTGCATTTGTTGCGAATTATTATGAGGATACTACCAACGAGGGTGGAGTTGAAGGAATTTATTTGGCAGAAGATGAATATGGCTTTGGTTATGTAAATGACGAAAGAACACACGAAGAAGGATACACCGAACGGTTTGTACCCATTATTCGCACCTATATAGATAACGACATCAACACCGTTGATAAGTGCTATCGCATGTTCTTGAAGAAACTTGGGCAGACTTGTCCAACTTTTGCCGACATTGACTTGTATGATGAGACACCCATTTCGCTTAAAGACATCTTTGAAAATGCACACTATAACGAGCGTATCCTTTGGATGCTTGATGGAGTTGACCGTCTTATTGGAGATGACGACCTCTCTATGGCATGGGTTAACCAACTGCCCAACCAAATCAGTCTTGTGGTCACGGCTACTGACGAAAAAATAAAACAAGCCTGTCGTTCAATGCAGCACTATGAACTATGCGATTTATCTTCTACGGATATCATAGAGATAACCAAACGTTATCTTGCCATCAAAGCCAAACATCTCGTAGACAATCAGTATCTGCACATTGCCCGATGCAACATACTAAGAAATCCCTCATTACTGATAATGTTTCTAAATGAACTTCAAGAATTTGGCATTTACGAAAGAGTTGACGAATACATTGACCATTACCTGTCTGCACGTGATGAAAACGACTTTTATAACCTTATTATTGAAGGAGTTGAAGAAGAGCACGGACGCGATTTGACTGCGCAAATTTTATGTCTTCTTGCCGTTACCCAAACTGGTCTGGCCGAAAATCTGTTGGCCAGCCATTTGTCATTGCCTCCTATAGAATGGGCAAGTCTTTATGGCGCGCTGCGGTTGCTTACCATTGACATCGACGGGCATATTATGCTCGCCAATCAATCTTTGCAGAAAGCTGTCATTCAACGTTACATCGACGATAGAGCTAAGAAAGAATCATTTATGCGCCAAGCCATAAAACTATTGGAGAAAGAAACCAACAACTTGGATAGGCAAAGTCGCCAACTGACAAAACGCCACAATGGCTTCTTGGGATTCATTCTCATCAATCTGTTGTTTGCCAACACTATCGAAGAACATTTCCAGAACTCCATTCGCCGCAATAACACTGAACTGGTAAAGCTCTACGCTGAGACCCAGGAATGGGGGAAATTATATCAACGCATCCGTTCGATAACCGCTTTATCTGATTTGAACATTCCTCCTACCGAACTCTATGGCCTTTATCCTGAATTGTACAAAGCTGGCTATCATGTCATATCCAGCCAGCTTTCGTGTTGGTCATTATACCGTCTGATACTTTTATCGTTTTTTGTTTCCCCAGAGAATTACCGATCTCAATTTATGACATTAATATCAGCTATCACGTTACCCTCAATGCTTCTGCCAGAAGACATACGCACCCGTGAAATCAACCGGATTGTTCGTAATGTCAATTGGGTACTTCTGCTCCCATGGGGAATGAAGAGAGAAATAAAGAATAACCTACGAAATTATGCTGTTGGACAACACTTCAACGACGATATTAATATTGAAGACACATGGAGTCCAGGACGCACAATAGATTATGTACAGACGCCGCTTCTGCTCAATAGTATAGAGACAATATTGGATACGAACCGCATTGAGCATATACTACAACAGGCCAACATGATGTTAGACCATTATGAAGACGGCGATATGGAAAAAACTCTCTTTCAACTTATAGCAGCCCAATGCTATATACGATTGGAGAATAGAAAGGAAGCAGAAGACATGCTTGACACAGTGGCATATATTGATAAGTATGCCTTTATTATAACCAGAATTGAAATACTATTTGATTTGACCTTTAACGATTTGACAAATGCCCAAGAGATAGAGGATAAGATTATGAGTATGCGTGATGGCACCATCGAACAGTCAACACAAAAAGTAGATAGTGAGCGCTATATGTTCATCCTTCAAGTCAAATTAGGCAAGAGCCCAGATGTCCATCAATGTATGGAGCGGATGTGGAATCTTTTATCATCATGCACCTACGCCAACGAAATCGGCACACTCCAGCAATTGGCAGAACAGTTATTGATATTCAGGGAATATTACCTTGCGGCTACAGCTTACCTTGAACTTAACAATTACATCTCCCCCTCTTCTCCAGAGCTGAATGCATATTTCTATTCGCAGGCTGCAGATTGTTTCGATTCCGACAAAGAATATTACGAGGCATATAAGTCTTATACAAATGCTGCTGACGCATATAAGGCAGTTCATAATAACTCCAAATACCACCATTGCTCCTATCAGGCAGTCAGGCAATTATATCTTGGAGCCCATTATGTAGATTGTATCAATCTCTGTGAACAATCACTGGAAGCCAAGACAGTGAATGCATCTCACTACGCTGAAGACTTTTATAATATTATTGGCCTCTGCTCTTATAACATGATAAACAAGGTGAGTGGTGATAAGTCCAAAGCATATTACGACAAGGCCTTTGAAGCTTTTCTTAAAAGTTACGAATTGGCTGCTCTTGATGATGAGGCTGCAAAAACCATTGCTTTCAATCTGGTCAATTGCCTGATAGAATATCCCGATTATGCTACTGCTTCCCAACTTGACACATTGGAAGCATACAATGAGAAGATAAAAGATAAAGACGCAGAGAGTTACTATACAAACAAGTGCCAACTATTGACATTGAAGGGAAATAATCAGGAAGCCATCTTGACAGGAACCAAGGCAATGCAGGAAGGAGCATTTGATGAAACCAGATTGGCCCAGCTCAAAACCAAGAGTACAGACAAGAGAGTCAAGAAGGAGGGCATTGAGTATCTTTTGGATAGATTTATCCACTTGGTTAACAACAACTATACCAAGCCAGTTGATACAAAACTGTTAGAACACTACACCCGCCACTATTTTCAATTCATCACCAAAGAAGATTTCTATACAGCCTTACCTCTCATCGAAGACAATGATATCTCTTTGGCAGGTCTGCTTTATATGCAGTGTGTTGACCACTATATTCTTAGCGACCCTGAACCTACAGAGACATACGATGAAGTTTGGGTAAAATATCTGTCCTCCGTTCAAGCGTTTGATGAAAGACAGACTACCGACTATATAAAGCTGCATATCAAGATTAGATGCATAATACTAAATGGCAGGTACAATATAGACGAATGTGTTACTCAATACTTGTCTGAGATAAGGCAGATTCTGCCTGATTATCCCATAAGCAAGGCTATATTCCGTTTGTGTAGATACGAAGAATGGACTGAGACCATTGTCCGTGCCGTCATCGAAGCCATTACCCAATCTCCTCATTGTGAGGAAGAACTTGCCAAAGTCATCAGGAAGATTGATGAAGTAAGCCACTCATCGTCAGCGGATATCTTCATACTATTTATTGAAAAGACGGCAAAACTAATTCGCCAATATTCCGACACAACAGTTAAAGACAAGCGAACCGTTGGTCAGGTCATCATGCAACTGATATACAATATGGATATCAATGACATGAAGATGTTGACCCACCTTTACAATCTATGCGGGCTGCCTATAGTGCTACCTATACGCGATGAGGACTATAATGACATAGACGCCGTTATAGGCAAATATAACCAGATGAAAAAGTCTCATCTTGAATATTATGTGCAACGAGAAGTTGCCGAAAAGCTACGGAAAGAATTGATATATCGTGGCCACTATCAAGAAGCATTGTCGGTTTGTAATGATTATGGAGCCAACGAACATCATGCCGACTTCATTACCAGCTACATCACCGATGCCGAATATGACAAGGCACAATGCCTCTTCCAGCAGGCAAAATACCAAGAGGCATTAAACATCTATCAGTATATACACAAGATAGCAGAAGAAAATGATGGCGAAAATGACCTTAGTGATTGGGATCATACTATTCGAGACGAAGCATTATGCCTCATTTATTGCAATAAAGAGCAAGAGGCTATCAAATTAATAAATAATCCTACTACGTCATATCCCTCTGATGATGGTCTCGCATGTATAAAGATTGTTGAGGCCATCGCCTATGTACACCGCCATCTGATGGCTGATGCGCAATCACTCTTTGAACAGGCTGCCAAAGAAGCAAACATCGAAGACGGTAAGGAGAACAATGAATGTCAAGACGATGCCGTGCTTCAATACTGCGCTCTATATTATATTGAAACAGCCCTTGCGTTGATTGAAAACAACGAGCACAGACTTGCGAAACAAGCCAAAGCTAAGGCTCTTAAATTCATGAGCAATTGCAATAGTGGGATATGCCAGAACAGAATGAGACTCATTGATGGCATCTGATTACAGATTATGCGAAGCCAATTTTAGGCTTCGCATAATTGTTACCGATAGTCAATTCATTATAGGCGGCTTCAATGTCTTCTGAGGTAATGGTTACCAGATAGTCTTGAGTAAACAGGTGAGAAGCCAGGACTCTGTTTGCGGTGTGGCAGATGGCCTTGTCAGCAAACTGCTCAACCCATCGCGCATTGGCAAATCCATTGGTTTTATCCCTCAGGGTTTTGCCAATAGCGTCAGCCAAGGTTTCATTGGCACTGAGAGACAGTTTCAATCCTCTTGAAGCAATTCTCATTTGAGCAATCTCCTGCAGTTCCTCTGAACAGTAATCCTCAAAATGCAGATAGTGGGTAAATCGTCCTCTCAGTCCAGGATTGCTATCAAGCATCTTGTCCATTTCGTTCTGATAGCCAGCCATAATAATTATCATATCAGGGTTGGGCTGTGCCAAGACTGTTAGCAGACACTCTATCACTCTATTGCCGAAATCCGCTTTATCGCCTGCTCCGGTATTCAGAGAATAGGCTTCATCTATAAACAAGACATTGCCCTTTGCTTGCGCAAACAGATTTTGCATGTTATTTTCGGTGTCCCCCAAATATCTTCCAACTATGGTTCCGCGTTCTGCTGTTATGACATCACCTTTGGACAGCACGCCAAGAGAGTGGAATAGTTGACCTATTTTCTTGGCCACAGTGGTTTTGCCAGTACCTGGATTACCCGTAAATATCATGTGGTGATTGGAAACACAGGAAATATTGATTCCTTGTTGTTGACAAAGACGGGCATAACGTTCGAGAGAGGCCATATCTGCGACAACCTTCTTGACAGAAGTCAATCCGACCATACTGGACAGAGAATGCATGACGTCATCAACACTCAGGCTGGCTGTCTCGAACATACTCCAGTCAATATCGCGGCTATCTATCATCTGCAGTTGCATAGCCGATTGTGGCTCAACAACGCTATCTGTATTTGCTACACGCTTGACAAAACGCTCCGCCAGTCCCTTTGTGACAAAGCGCGAAAGCATAGATAGCGACAACTTGGGTAGAGTGTTCTGTAATGACCGAAGCAGCAGCCCTATATTCAATTCATTCAATGCATCTGAAGACAAACGCAAGTCCATTTTCCTCAGTTCGCATTGCACTCCCGACAGGAATTCTTTAACGTTCATGGGCTGCAATTCCAAGTGGTTTTGCTCATCGATTTTGGCAATCAACGTAGGATACTTTTCACCAAGCAGGGTAATTTCTGCCTTCGTTCCAACGAAGATAAAGCCAATGTCGCCATTCACTTTCATACGCGACTCTATCATTTTGGCTAAAGACGCTCCTGCTCCCCAGAGCAGACTGCCGATGTGGTGCAGAATATAGAAAGTCTGATTAGATTCAAAATACTTATCAGCGGTTTGAAATAAATTGGAGCCATTGCCCTCTTCAATGACAGAAGACAAATCGACATCGCTTACATTCCATGTCATGTCTACAATCTTAGCAAAGTTCTGCAAAGGATTTGTCAGATACAGAGCATCATCGCTGCTCACTGTAAAGTTAAGGCAAGGGCGCACATCCTTCAGATTCATGATATAACGACGCTCATTGAACATTTTCCATCGAAACAGTTCTATGGCACGCTGCTTGATTGGAGTTATCCCAGGATAATCTCCAAGTTTATCCCATTCCAACTGGTAAAACTCTTTGCGTGAGAGCTGCTCTACGACTATACTTTCCATCATGGCATGGGTAAGCGTAGTGGTCGTAAGATTGCTTACGCTGTCATCGGCAGACAGGTTGTAGGATATTTTGGCCACAGCCCGGTCATTGCATGTCAAGATTGCAAAATAATCGTTTGATAGCATGGCATATCGCGACTCACATCGGATGAGCAGACGGTTACGCTTTATACCAATGCGCTGAGGCTGGAAGTCGTTGACATAACACATAAGTGTATGGTCATAATTAGAGATTGAATACTTGTCGCCTCTATTGAGATGAGAGGCAAACGTAATGTCATAATAAACATGGAAGGAGTCGGATAATACGACTCTAACAGATACAATATCAGTCATAATAACAAATGATTAAATGAATAAAGTGAAATTTATAAAATATGAAACGGCCTTCCGTTTCATGGTGTATCAATAAACCAATGAACGCGTACAACAATCCCTTTCAGTTATCTGGACCTATATGAATTTTACTTCATATTCATGGCCACGAGAAACCGAATAGAATGTTTGCTTGCATTGATTTATCTTTAATCTTTGTTATTGTGTTTTTTGACTTTACCGTCAATATTCGTTGCAAAGGTAATGATTTTTGTTTAACTGCCAAATATTTTCAGTATATTTTTGCACAGAACACAGGATGAGCCCCCTAATAATAAATAATGTGGGTGTGCCCAAACAATGGACATGCCCACATTATGCATGATAACCTATAAACCTACAATTAGGCACCTATGACCTGAAGTAGGCAAAATAGATATAAGCCAGAATGCCTACGATTATTGCCAGAATGGCTGTCTTGATTAGGCAACCTGTTATCTTTTTGATTACTATCACGCCCACGACTACAGCAATGAGAATAAAGATAAAATAGGTGAAATTAATATCCATATCGTTTATTTGAAGAGTTTTCTAAATTGTGTGGGTATCATTGTTTCAAACTCCATCCGCTCGTGTGTCACTGGATGATAGAAGCACAGTACGTAAGCGTGAAGACACAATCGGCCGAGCGGGTCGTCGCCATTACCGTATTTGACATCACCACATACCGGATGTCCCATGTCTGCAGAGTGAACACGTATCTGATTCTTGCGCCCTGTCTCCAATTGGTACTCTACCAAAGAATGTTCAGTAGTACGGTTCAATACATAGAAATGGGTAACAGCATATTTGCCACCATTGTCGGTAGGCGATGAATAGGTCACGTAGTTCTTGTTGTCCTTCAGCCAATTGGCAATAGTACCCTCGTTGTCTTCCATCTCACCAGAAACAACGGCAACATAGCGACGGTCATATACGATATTATGCCAATCATGTTCCAGTATCTGCTCCGTCTGCATATCTTTGGCATAAATCATCAGACCAGATGTATCACGGTCCAGTCGATGGACGACATGAGCAGTGCAGCGTTGGCGTGTACGACGGAAATAATCATCCAATATTGTTTTGACATTGAGCGAAGAATGACCAGCTGCCATACTCAGTATGCCCACGTTTTTCTCTATCACGACAAGGTACTTGTCTTCATAGACGATACTGAGATAGCGGCTTTTGAACTGGTCGTTCTTTTTTGAACGGCTGATTGAAATCTTATCTCCTTTATGGATGGGGAAGTCAAATTGGGTTACTTGCTTGCCATTGACTTTTATGCCACGCCCCTGCAGAGTCGCCTTGACTTTAGAGCGGCTCTCTTTAAGGTTGGCAAGGAGCCATGAGAGCAACGTATCATCTTCTTGCGCCACATATTGGGCATAATCGTTCTTCTTGTTATAATTGTTTATCATCTGTTTGCTTTTGAACAGTTAATGTCTCAATATTCGGTGCGCTTATGATGGCTGCGCGGTATCTGCATTGTTTTCGGTTTCGACCGTAAACGAGAGCTCATCTTTATCCGTAATCTTGTCTATGACTATCGTCTGACCGGGGGTGAACTCTTCTGAAATCAACGCTTCCGACAGTTTGTCCTCTATATAGGTCTGTATGGCTCGTCTCAATGGGCGTGCGCCAAACTGCACATCATATCCATGGTTGGCGACAAACGACTTGGCTGCATCGGTTATGCTAAGACGATAGCCCATTGACAGGAGGCGTGCGGACAAGTCGGCAAGCTGAATGTCAACGATTTTCTCGAGAGCTTCAATGCTTAACTGGTCGAAGGTGATGACATCATCAAGACGATTGAGGAACTCGGGGGCAAACTGCTTGCTCAAGCTCTTCATGATGATATCGCGCGCATACCTCTTATCATCCTCGTCAAGGTCAGCGCCCAAGATATTGCGCTTGGAGAAGCCAATGCCACGACCAAAGTCTTTCAGTTGGCGCGTTCCGGCATTTGAGGTCATAATAATAATGGTATTGCGAAAATCTACGAGACGACCATTGCCATCGGTAAGACGACCCTCGTCGAGCACCTGTAACAACATGTTGAAAACATTGGAATGGGCCTTTTCAATCTCATCGAGCAAAACGACTGAATAGGGATGACGACGCACTTTCTCGGACAACTGGCCGCCCTCATTATAACCTACATATCCGGGAGGAGCTCCAACCAGTCTGGAAGTGGTGAAGCTCTCGGCATATTCGCTCATGTCTATGCGTATGAGAGAGTCGGTAGAACCAAACAAGTGCTCAGCTATCTTCTTGGCCAAATGGGTCTTGCCGACACCGGTTGGACCGAGGAACATAAAGACGCCAATAGGCTGGTTGGGCGACTTCAGCCCCACCCTATTGCGCATGATGGCTTTGGAAACCTTTTCCACAGCTTCATCCTGCGCTATTACGGTCTGCTTGAGTGTGGCAGCCAGCGTCTTCAACTGTGCGGTCTCGCCTTCAGAGATGCGCCGAACGGGCACACCGGTCATCGTGGCGACAACCTCTGCGATGTCTGCTTCGCTTACCTTTTCCCTTTGTTCGCTTTCTCCAGACATCCACTTGCTGCGCATATCCGCCAATTCCTTTTCCAAGACCAATTCCCGGTCACGATAGCTTATTGCCAACTCAAAGTTCTGCTTCTTGGCAGCACTCTGCTTCTTGTCCTTAATCTCGGCCAGCTCCTTTTGAGCCTGTCGGATTTCGGCAGGGATGGTGGCATGAGACAAATGCACATGGGAGCCGGCCTCGTCCAAGACATCGATTGCCTTGTCGGGGAAACTACGGTCACTTATATATCTATCGGCAAGACGGACACACGCTTTGAGGGCCTCGTCGGTATATTCGACATGGTGATGCTCCTCGTAGCGAGACTTGATATTCTGCAGGATACACAGGGTGTCTTCTGCAGATGTCGGCTCGACCAGAACCTTTTGGAACCTGCGCTCCAAGGCTCCGTCCTTCTCTATGGAGTTGCGATATTCGTCAAAGGTGGTGGCGCCGATACACTGTATGGTGCCGCGCGCCAATGCCGGCTTCATGATGTTGGCAGCATCCATGCTGCCCGGTGTGCTGCCTGCACCAATCATCGTGTGTATCTCGTCGATGAAGACGATTATGTCTGGATTGTTCTCCAGTTCCTTCAGCAATGCGCGGATGCGTTCTTCAAACTGACCTCTGTATTTGGTTCCGGCTACGATTGCAGTCAAGTCAAGATTAATCAGACGCTTGTTGAACAACAGCGGCGAAGTCTTCTGCTCGACTATCATCTGTGCCAAGCCTTCTACGATGGCACTTTTACCCACGCCTGGCTCTCCGATGAGTATGGGATTGTTCTTTTTACGCCGACAGAGAATTTCGGTGACGCGCAGAATTTGCTCATCGCGCCCTACAACGGGGTCAAGTTTGCCCTCGGCTGCAGCGCGGGTCAGGTCTACAGAGAAGTTGTCTATGACGGGAGTGCCTCCCATAGCGTCCTTGCCCTTGGTGGCAGCAGTCGCGTCACGGTCAGAACGATTGTCGTATTCAGGAGTTTCTCCCTCATCGTCATCAGACATGAAAAGTCCGTCTACAGGACCACTATTGGTTTTTTGAGCCAAATAGTTCTGCATATCTTCGTATTTAATATTGTTGTCATTGAGAATTTCCTTAGCAGCAGTGTGAGCCTTGTCATGCAGGATAGCAAGCAGCACATGATGGACATCCACCATCTGGCTATGCTGCAAACGGGCTTCCAAGACAGCCAACCTCAATATATTACTGGCCTGCTCGGTGAGCGATATCTCGCTGTCTGAGGCTGACTCGTAGCGATACTCGTCAATGATGCGATGCTCAACAGTCTCTTTCAAAGATGTATAGTTTATATTGAGATGTTTCAGAAATTCTGCAGCTTTACCACTATCGTCATGCAAAACGCCCAACAGTATATGCTCCGGACAGATGGCCTGGCTGGAAAGCCTGTCAGCCTCCTTGCGAGCAAATACCAATAAATCAGATACTTTTTGTGAAAACAGATTATTCATATATGCGTTTCGATTCCCTTTTTATTAATTGTTATGCAAAATTACACATTCATTATTGAATATGCAAAAAGCGTACCAAAAAAAAGAGATAATCTTTGTCAGATTATCTCTTTTGTACACCCTTAGGGGTTCGAACCCTAGACCCACTGATTAAGAGTCAGTTGCTCTACCAACTGAGCTAAGGGTGCAAGTGGAAAGTGCAAAATGATTTGTCTTGTGGTACACCCTTAGGGATTCGAACCCTAGACCCACTGATTAAGAGTCAGTTGCTCTACCAACTGAGCTAAGGGTGCTCATGTTTTGACTTTCCTTATTTGCGAGTGCAAAGGTACGACTTATTTTGGTAACCACAAAATTTTTCAGAACATATTTTTGAAAAAATATCAGTATTCGTGAGGCTTTGGCTGCATTATATCATTGTGCGTTTGGCATACATGGATGCCATTATCATGCGAACATATTAATAATTAATTTGTTAGACACCACCAAACCTCGTCTGCAGGCACGATGCTTACCATAGGCTGCATAAAAGTCACATTCGGCACTGCTATGAACCTGAGTTCGGGATAAGCGACAGTCGTTTTTCTTGTTATGTCGGGTTTCCGACAGATGCATATTACATTTACCTTCCAAACAATATGGATGGCAAAATGCAGAATTGTAAAGTCCAAATAAAGTTTACTTTATAACAGCGAGCTGTCCGTCAACATTCTCTATGCAATAGTCAATGTTGATGGACGGTTTCTTTTCAAAGAAGCTATACGCAGCCAAAACAGAAAGGAGATTCATTACAAAGTTGAACACGCTACGATGTCTTGAATGTACAAGTTGTGCAACATTCTTAAGTTCGTCATTGATGGTTTCTATGACAGACCTTTTGCGTAACAGAATCTTGTCATACAATGGCATGAGCCTGTTTTTCATATTGCATTTCAAGCCAGTGACAATTTCAATACCGTCGTTAAACCCAAATCGGTCATTAGAAAAAGTTTCTTGTCATTTTCTAATGACCGCCATTAGAAAAACAGCTTTGTATATGCTTGATTTATAAATATTTACTAACTTTACCACGAAAAAAAGAATATACTCCGATGCGAAACTGTGACATAAAGTTTGTAAATAA